>NZ_JBEOTD010000001.1:238643-263359 GCF_040426375.1 Streptomyces sp. NPDC096012 | reverse complement strand
CACGGACCGTCTCGGCGACCGCCCCGGACCCACGGCCACGGACCGTCTCGGCGACCGCCCGGGACGCACAGCCACGGACCGTCTCGGCGACCGCCCCGGACCCACGGCCACGGACCGTCTCGGCGACCGCCCGGGACGCACAGCCACGGACCGTCTCGGCGACCGCCCGGGACCCACGGCCACGGACCGTCGCGCCCCCGGGCCGGGTGGGGTCCGGCCGGGACCCGGCGGCCAGCGGGCCGGATCGCGCGCCCCTATGTGGCGTTCGGCCGGGACCCGCTGCGCGCCGCCTCCTCCATCTCGGTCAGCCGCGCCAGCATCGGCATCGGATCCACCCCCACCGAACCGGGCAGCGCCTCGGCGATGGTCTCCGGCGTCCACCCGCCGGGGGCGAACGCCGCACGCAGCTCACGCGGCTGGGCCCACACCGCGATCTTCGGCCCGGCGACCGTGTAGACCTGCCCGGTGATCCGCTGCTCCCTCGCCCGGTCGGACAGCAGGTACACCACCAGCGCGGCGACGTCCTCCGGCTCGCCGATCTCCGTCAGCTCGGTCGGCACGTTCGCCGACATCCGCGTACGCGCCACCGGTGCCACCGCGTTCGCGGTCACCCCGTACTTGTGCAGGCCCAGCGCGGCGCTGCGCACCAGCGAGATGATCCCGCCCTTCGCCGCGCTGTAGTTGGCCTGGGAGACCGAGCCCTGGTGGTTGCCGCTGGTGAAGCCGAGGAGCGTGCCCGAGCGCTGCGCGCGCATCACCGCGGAGGCGGCCCGGAAGACGGTGAACGTGCCCTTGAGGTGGGTGGCGACGACCGGGTCCCACTCCTCCTCGGTCATGTTGAACAGCATGCGCTCGCGCAGGATGCCGGCCACGCACACGGCCCCGTCCAGGCGGCCGTACGAGGACACGGCCGTGTCCACGACCCGCTGGCCGCCGGCCATCGTGGAGACGTCGTCGGCGACCGCGACGGCCTCGCCGGCGGCCGCCTCGATCTCCTTGACGACCGCCTCGGCGACCTCGCTCGCCGGTGCGGTGCCGTCGGTGGAGACGCCGTAGTCGTTGACGACGACCTTCGCGCCGGCGGCGGAGGCGGCGAGCGCGACGGCCCGTCCGATGCCGCGTCCGGCGCCGGTCACGGCGACCACCTTGTCTGCCAAGAGGTTCCCCACGTCCGGCCCCTTCCCGCGTTTTCTGACGGTCCGTTAGATTTTATGGCGCGTCGGACGCGCGGACACAAGCCCCGGGGAGGAACCGGATGGCACTGCCCAAGGAGTTCCACGAGATCGCGGGACGCGTGAACAACTGGGGGCGCTGGGGCGCCGACGACGAGATCGGCACGCTGAACCTCGTCACCGCGCAGGTGGTGCGCCGGGCGGCCGCCGAGGTCCGCACCGGCCGCCGCGTCCCGCTCGCGCTGCCGCTGCACCAGGACGGGGTGCAGACCGGGATGATCCCGGGGCGGGTCAATCCCCTGCACGCGATGGTGCAGATCAACCAGGAGCTCTTCGGCTCGGGCACGGTGGCCTGCAGCGACGACGCGGTGACCATGGGGCTCCAGGCGGGCACCCACTGGGACGCGCTCACCCACGTCTCGCACTCGGGGAAGCTCTACAACGGCCGGCCGGCGCACACGGTCACCGCGCACGGCGGTGCCGAGTTCGGCGGGATCGACAAGGCCCGGCACATCGTCTCGCGCGGGGTGCTGCTGGACGTGGCGTGCGCCCGGGGCGAAGACCGGCTGCCGGGCGGCCACGCGGTGACGCCGGAGGACCTGGAGGCGGCGGAGGAGTTCGGCGGCGTCCGGGTCCGCTCCGGCGACATCGTGCTCGTGCGCACCGGGCAGGTGCAGGTGTACCTCGCCGGGGACAAGCACGGGTACGGCTATCCGTCGCCGGGCCTCTCGGTGCGCTGCCCGGAGTGGTTCCACGCCCGCGACGTGGCCGCGGTCGCCAACGACACGCTCACCTTCGAGATCTTCCCGCCGGAGATAGCGGACCTGTGGCTGCCCGTGCACGCCCTGGACCTGGTCGAGATGGGGATGCCGCAGGGCCAGAACTGGAATCTCGAAGAGTTGTCCACAGCCTGTGGACAAGAGCGGCGGTACGCGTTCCTGCTGTCGGCGATGCCCGAGCCGTTCGTCGGCGCGACGGGGTCTCCGGTGGCGCCGGTGGCGATTCTCTGAAGCGGCGGGTCTCTGAGGCCGCGGGACCCGCCGGTACGGTGCCGGGCGCCGCGGGGTTCCCCGGGACTGGTCCGGCCGGTGGCGCGTCTCCCCCCACCGCGGTGCGCACGCGCCGCCGACCGGTGCGACCCACACTCGACGAGGACCGCCGTCACGAGCCCTCGTCGTCCCCTCGCGGCGAATCGACGCCACCAGAGTGATCAGGCCGGCGCGGCTCGTCAACGCCGCAGCGGGGATTCGCCGGCTGCGCCCGGTTCACGGCACCCGCGCACGGATGCACCCCCGGCGCACCCGCGCACCGGCCCGCTACACGGCCTCGAACGCGAGGCCCTCGTACGCGGACAGTCCGCCCCCGTACGCCATCGCCGCGCTCTGCTCGGCCTGTGAACAGCGGTCCAGTTCGCACCAGATGCTCTTGCCTGCGCCCTCGGGGCTCCACCCCCAGCGGTCCGCCAGGCAGTCCACCAGGGCCAGTCCCCGGCCGCCGGTGGCGTCACCGGCGGCGCACCGCGGCACGGGGGCACGGGAGGAGGCGTCGGTCACCTCCACGCGCACGGTGACCGACGGGGCGGTCCCGGTCACCTGGCCCGGCAGGGAGAGCCGCAGCACGGCCGGCCGCCCGGTGTGCACCACGGCGTTGGTGACCAGCTCGGAGACGAGCAGGATCAGGTTCTCGGCGAGCGGCTCGTCGGCCGCTATCCCCGACCCGGCGAGCCGCGAACGGGCCCATCTCCTGGCCCGCCCCACCTCTGCGGGGTCGGGCCGGATCTCCAGCTGCACTTGAAGCACCTGCACCGCTCACACCATCCGAACCGGCGGACACATGACCCCGACGCCGCCCGGACGCCACGGCGCGAGCCGGGACGATCAGCACGGCGAGGGCCACGATCGTAGCCATTTTCTGCATGGCCAGAACAACAGCCAGAGCAAGGGTCACGGAACGTGATTCCCTTACGCGACAGCATGGTTGACGTACAGTCACCCCAACAAGCGCTTCGGGCATATTCCAGCGCGAAGGAGTACGCGTGCGGCATACTGTGCGACGCTCGTGCCGGGGAGTCGAACAGGCGGGGGGCAAGGCCCTCACCGCCCCGCGAACTGCGGAGCGCACCGCGCGGACCGGCGCCACCCCTGGGGGCGCCACCGGCACGGCCCGTGCTCGCAGCCACTCGCATCCCACACAAGGTACCGGAGCGGGCACCCGACTCCAGGCCGTGACGAGTCACGCGAAGGACACAACCCGGTATCGACGCTCCGTGATTCCGTCGCGCCACGATCCGTGACATCCAGGGCCATGGCTTTCCCGGTGGGGCGGCCGGGGGTCCGAGCCGGCCGGTCAGTCCGCCAGTCGCGCGGCGAGGAGTTCCTCACGCCACGCTCCCGGCCGGCCGCGCTGGGACCGCACCCAGGCCCGCTTCAGGTGCAGGTGCACGTCCGCCTCCCAGGTGAAGCCCATGCCGCCGTGCACCTGGAGGCAGTCGCGGGCGCCGCGCACCGCGGCCTCGTCGGCGAGCAGCCGGGCGGCGGCGATGTCGGCGGGGTCGGCCGTCACGGCCGCGGCGTAGACGGCGGCGCGTGCCGTCTCGGCCCGCACCAGCAGGTCGGCGCACAGGTGTTTGACCGCCTGGAAGGCCCCGATCGGCTGCCCGAACTGCTCGCGGGCCCGGGCGTGTTGCACGGCCAGCTCGCACACCCGGGTGGTCGTACCCAGCTGCTCGGCCGCGCCGAGCAGGTCGGCCACCGGATCCGCGGCACCGGTGCCGGGCACCCGGTGCAGGGGGGTGAGCGGATCCACCGACCGCACCGGCACGGCGCCGCCGGCCTCCCCGCGGACGACGTCGGCGGCGTCCAGCCACTCCACCAGGGCGCCGTCCACGGCCGCCACGACACTCTCCCCGGTGGCCGCGCCGGGCACCGAGCCGGCCGCCAGATGCGTGGCCACGAGCGGCCCCGGCAGCAGGGCCCGTCCCGCCTCCTCGAAGGCCAGCACCGCCTCGGCCGTCCCCAGGCCGACCCCGCCGTCGGCCTCCGGCAGCCGCAGGGCGAAGAACCCCGCCTCCCCGAGCGTCCGCCACAGCGTCCGGTCGATCCGGCCCGGGGCCCCGACGGCGGCCCGCAGCGCCTCCCGCCCGAAGCACCGCCCCAGCAGCTCGCGTACGCCCGCCCGCAAGGCGAGCTGGTCGTCGGTGAGTTGGAAGCGCACGCTCATCTCCCCTTCGGCAGGCCGAGGATCCGCTCGGCCACGATGTTGCGCTGGATCTGCGAGGTGCCGGCGGCGATGGTGTACGACAGGGCGGACAGCCGGTCCAGGACCCAGGGGTGTTCCAGGTCCAGGCAGTCCGGGCCGAGGACCTCGGCGGCGGCGTCGTACAGCTCCTGGCGGGCGTGCGAGTAGCGCAGCTTGAACACCGAGCCGCCGGCGCCCGGCACCCCGCCGTTCGCCTCCGCCTCGCTGACGTTCCACTGGATCAGCCGCCACAGCGCCCGGAACTCGGCGTCGAGCCGGCCGAGCCGGCGGCGCAGCGCGGAATCGTCCCAGCGGCCGTTCGCCCGGGCCGTACGGGCGAGCTGCGCGAGGGTGCGGCGGCAGGCGACGACCTCGCCGACGAAGGCGGTGCCGCGCTCGAAGGAGAGCGTCACCATGGTCACGCGCCAGCCGTCGTTCTCCGCGCCGAGGCGGTTCGCCACCGGCACCCGCACCTCGTCGAGGAACACCTCGGCGAACTCGGCCGAGCCGGCGAGCGTGCGCAGCGGCCGCACGGTGACGCCGTCGGCGTGCATCGGCAGGGCGAGCCAGCTGATGCCCCGGTGCCGGGGCGCGTCCGGATCGGTGCGGACCAGCAGTTCGCACCAGTCGGCGATCTCGGCGTGCGAGGTCCAGATCTTGGATCCGCTCACCACGTAGTGGTCGCCGTCGCGCCGGGCGCGCGTGCGCAGCGAGGCGAGGTCCGAGCCGGCGCCGGGTTCGCTGAACCCCTGGCACCAGACCTCCTCGCCGCGCAGGATCGGCGGCAGCCAGCGCGCCCGCTGGCCGGGGGTGCCCTCGGCGGCGATGGTCGGCCCCGCGTGCAGCAGTCCGACGAAGCCGGCCCCCACGTAGGGAGCGCCGGCCCTCTCCGTCTCCTCCAGGAAGATCAGCCGGGTGGTCGGGGAGGCGTCCCAGTGGACGTCGGCGTAACCGGCGTCGTACAGCATGCGCTGCCAGCCGAGGTCGTAGGCGCGGCGGCCCGGCCAGTCGTCGGGCGACGGCCTGGCCGGCAGGGTGGGCAGCACCTTGCCCAGCCACTCGCGCAGCCGGGCCCGGAACTCCTCCTCCCGCGGCGAGCAGGACAGGTCCATCAGGAGGCCGGCCGGTCGAGGTCCAGGCCGAGCATGCGGATGGCGTTGCCCCGCATGAGCTTGTAGACCGTCTCGTCGTCCAGGCCCTTCACATGGTCGAGGGCGACCTCCTTGGTGTGCGGGAAGGTCGAGTCGACGTGCGGGTAGTCGGTCTCGAAGGTGGCGTTGTCCCGGCCGACGGCGTCGATCGAGGCGACCCCGTGCTTGTCCCGGAAGAAACAGCAGAAGATCTGCCGGTAGTAGTAGGTCGACGGCGGCTCGGGCACGAGATCGCGCACCCCGCCCCAGGCCCGGTGCTCCTGCCACACGTCGTCGGCGCGTTCCAGGGCGTACGGCACCCAGCCCATCTGGCCCTCGGAGTAGGCGAGCCGGAGGCGGGGGAACTTCACCAGGACCCCGCTGAAGAGGTAGTCCATCATCGAGGCCATGGCGTTGTTGAAACTGAGCGAGGCCTGCACGGCGGGCGGCGCGTCGGGGGACGCGGCCGGCATCTGGGAGCTGCTGCCGATGTGCATGTTGACGACCGTCCCGGTCTCCTGGCAGGCGGCGAAGAAGGGGTCCCAGTAGCCGGAGTGGATCGACGGCAGCCCGAGGTGGGTGGGGATCTCGGAGAAGGTGACGGCCCGCACCCCGCGCGCGGCGTTGCGCCGGATCTCGGCGACGGCCAGCTCCGCGTCCCACAGCGGGACCAGGCACAGCGGGATCAGCCGTCCCCCGCTGTCCCCGCACCACTCCTCCACCATCCAGTCGTTGTAGGCGCGCACGCAGGCCAGGGCGACCTCCTTGTCGTGCGCCTCGGCGAAGGTCTGGCCGCAGAAGCGCGGGAAGGTCGGGAAGCAGAGGCTGGCCTCGACGTGGTTGAGGTCCATGTCGGCCAGGCGTGCCTTCGGGTCCCAGCAGCCGCGCCGCATCTGCTCGCGGGTGATCCCCTCCAGGGTCATCTCGTCCCGGTCGAAGCCGACGGCGGCGATGTTCCGCTTGTACGGGAACTTCAGGTCCTCGTAGATCCACCAGTCCGTCGGCTGCCCCTGCGGGTCCATGGTGATCTGGTACTTCCCGCCGACGTAGGCCAGCTCCCCGATGCCCGCGGTCAGCGGCTGCGGACCCCGGTCCCGGTACTTGGCCGGCAGCCAGGTCTCGAAGAGGTGGGCGGGCTCGATCACGTGGTCGTCGACGCTGACGATGCGGGGCAGTTCGGCCATGGGACCCACCTACTCATCTGATGGACCGTCAGATCCTGTCGTGGCCGCCAGGCTAGCGGCGCCCCCCTGGACCGACAAGGCGCACGGTCCTACGCTCGGCCCATTATCTGACGAACCGTCAGCTGAAGCAGGGGGCCGAAGTGAACGACACGACCGCACACGCCCTGAGCGCCTGCCGCACCCTGTGGGAGCTGGTCGACCGGCGCGCCCGGCTCACCCCCGGGCGCCCGGTGCTCCTCCAGGGGGACCGGACGCTCACCTTCGGCGCCCTGCGCGAGCGCGCCGAACGGGTCGCCGCCGGCCTGTACGGCATGGGCGTGCGCCCCGGCCCCGTGGTCGCCTGGCAGCTGCCCACCCGTATCGAGACGGCCGTGCTGTCCTTCGCGCTGGCCCGCCTCGGCGCCGTGCAGTCCCCGGTCATCCCCTTCTACCGGGACCGGGAGGTCGGCTTCGCGCTCCGGCGGTCGCGCGCGGAGTTCTTCGCGAGCCCGGGGGCGTGGCGGGGCCACGACCACACGGCGATGGCCCGGCGCCTGGGCGCCAAGGGGGTCTTCGAGGCGTACGACCGCCTGCCCGACGGCGACCCGTCCGTGCTGCCCGCCCCGCCCGCCGAGGGCACCGCGGTCCGCTGGATCTACTGGACCTCGGGCACCACCTCCGACCCCAAGGGCGTGCTGCACACCGACCGTTCCCTGATCGCGGGCGGCTCCTGCCTCGCCCACGCGCTGCGCCTGACCCCGGCCGACGTCGGCTCGATGGCCTTCCCCTACGCCCACATAGCCGGCCCCGACTACATGGTGATGCTCCTGCTGTACGGCTTCCCCGCGGTGATGTTCGAGCACTTCGCGATGGCCCGGGCGCTGGCGGAGTACCGGCGGCACGGGGTGACGGTGGCCGGCGGCTCCACGGCCTTCTACTCCATGTTCCTGGCCGAGCAGCGCAAGCGGCCGGGCGGGAGGGTGGTCCCCTCCCTGCGGCTCCTGGCGGGCGGCGGCGCCCCCAAGCCGCCGGCGCTGTACCACTCGGTGGTCCGCGAGATGGGCGTCCAGCTCACCCACGGGTACGGCATGACCGAGGCCCCGATGATCACCATGGGCGACCCGCACGACACCGCCGAGAACCTCGCCACCACCGAGGGCCGCCCGCCGCGGGGCATGGAGATCCGGATCGTGGACGGCGAGGTGCGGCTGCGCGGCGAGGCCGTCTGCCAGGGCTACCTCGACCCCGCTCAGACGGCGGCGGCCTTCGACCCGGACGGCTTCCTGCGCACCGGCGACCTGGGACGGCTGACGCGGTCCGGCCATCTGGTCCTCACCGGGCGGCTGAAGGACGTGATCATCCGCAAGGGGGAGAACATCTCCGCCAGGGAGATCGAGGACCTGCTCGCCACGCATCCGGCGGTCGGGGACGTCGCGGTGATCGGCCTGCCGGACCCCGAACGCGGGGAACTGGTCTGCGCGGTGGTGGAACAGCCGCCCGGAGCGGCCGAGCTGACCTTGCCGGACCTCGTCTCCCACCTCCGCTCGGCGGGCCTGTCGGTGCACAAGCTGCCCGAGCGCCTGGAGGTGGTGGCGGCGCTGCCCCGCAACGACACCCTGCGCAAGGTGCTCAAGTACCGGCTGCGGGAGCGCTACTCGGGAACGGTGAAGTAGCGGGCGAACGCGGGCACGATGTCCGCTTCGCCGATCCTGCCGTCGCCGTCGGCGTCCAGGGCGGCGGCGATCGTCCCGGCCAGTTGCTCCGGCACCCGCAGGACCCGGAGCACGCGCGCGGTGTCGGTGACGGTGAGCCGGCCGTCCCCGTCCGTGTCCGCCACGGCCAGGGCCGCGTGCAGGAAGGGGCGGGCGATCTCGGCGAACCGGTCGGGGTTGTCGCGCAGCCGCTTGACCGCGCCGGTGACGAACTCCTCGCGGGTGATGCGCTGGTCGCCGTCCCGGTCCGCGATGCCGGCCATGCCCTGCCAGAAGGCCTCGGCGCCGGCGTACAGCGCCTGCCCCTCGCCGGAGCGGGCGGTCACGGTGAACTCGGCGAGCAGGGCCTTGGCCGCAGCGACGAAGTCCCCGCGGTCGATGTAGCCGTTGCCGTCCTGGTCGAAGGTGGCGAACCGGGCGGCGATCCGGCGCTCGTACTCGGTGCTGACCATTGTCTGTTTCGACCGCCTTACCTGTGCGTGGGTCCGTCTGGCTGGGAGCGTACGACGCCGAGGGCCGTCGGTCGGCACGAATGCGGCGGTTGTACCGGGACCGGGGGAATTCCGCGACCGTGGCGTGGCTTTGTCGCGACGACGTGTGCGACGCTCAGGCGGAGAGCGGGCCGGCCTCCTCCGTGGTCGCGGAGTCCAGGTCGGGGTGGACGTCGAAGAGGCGGCGGACGCCGAGCGCACCGAGGACCCGGTTGACGTGCGAGCCGTCCTCGGCACCCCGGTCGGGCAGGATGAGCCGCAGCCGGCCCTGGCAGGAACGGATCAGCCGGCGGGCCGCGATGAGGACGCCGACCCCGCTGGAATCGCAGAAGAAGACGTCGGAGAGGTCCATGACGAGGCTGTGGTGGCCCTCGGCGACGACGTCGTGCACCCGTTGCCGCAGCACCGGCGAGGTCATCAGGTCCAGCTCCCCGCACACCCGGAGCACGGCCCACTCGCCCTGTTCGTCGCCGGTCACGTTGAATGCCACGGCCATGCCCCTCCGGTCGCCGAACTGCCGGAACCGCCCGGAAACGGAAGCAGTTCCTACGCTTCTTTTCGCGCGGCTGCCCAGCGGCCGTTCCCTGAAACGTTGAGCAACAAACGGCGACCGATCGACAAGGGACTTGTTTCGGTCACTATCGATCCTGTTCGATCAGGGAAGCGTGCGCCGGGCGTGGAGGTTATGTGAAGAGGGCACTATCACCTGCGGTGCTTCGGGGGGCGCACATTGACACAAAGGGGCGTGCACTGTCACACGTGCCGACTACATTCGAGGGGACAGCACGGACAGGCTGGACGCCGGGACACGGGTGAGGGGAGGGGACCATATGGCCAGGACGGACGCGCCGCCCCGCTGGGACCGCAAGATGCAGCAGCGGCTGGCCCGCGGTGAGGCGGCCGCCCTCGGGGAGCTGTACGACCGCTTCGCCTCGCTCGTGCACAGCCTCGCCCACCGCGTCCTGGGCGACGAGAAGGCCGCCGACACCGTCACCCGCGAGGTCTTCGCGCACGTCTGGGAGCACCCGGAGACCTACGACCCCAGGCAGGGCCCCCTGCGGTCCTGGGTCGCCGCCGTGACCCACCGGATCGCCGTGCAGCGGCTGCGCGACAGCGAGACCGCCGCGCTCCCCCGGCAGAGCGGCGCCACGGAGGAGCTGGAGCGCACGGTGCGCCGCGCCTCCGTCGCCGCCCGCGCCGACTTCATCGTCCACTCCATGCCCGCCCCGCTGCGGGCCGCGCTGGAACTGGCCTATTTCCAGCGGCGCGACTACCGCCAGACCGCCGGCGACCTCGGCGTCACCGAGGACGAGGCCCGCCGCCGGCTCCGCCTCGGCCTGCAACTGCTCTCCACCGCCCACGACGCCGGGACACCTCCGGGATACGGGGGTGCGGTGTGAGCGGACCGGGACGGTTCGAGGAGTACGGCGAGCGGGACGAGGGCGCCGGGGCGAGCGCGCCGGGCGACCGCGGCCACGGCGACGACGCGCCGGAGCATCGCGGCCACGGAGACGCCGAGGTCGCCGGATCGGGTGACGGGCCGCGCGGACCCGGCGGATCCGGCCCGTCCGGGGCCCCGCGCATACCGCCGCCCCGCGCCTCCGTCGAGGACAGTGGACTTCCGCTGCCCGACCTCGCCGACCTGGAGGACCTCCGGCCCGTGGTGCTCGACCTGTCGCACGATGTCCTGAAATCGCTCCTCGGCGCCTGGGCGCTGGCCGCCTGCTCGGCGGACGAGACGGCCGCCGTCGAGGAGCACCTGGGCGCCTGCGGAAGCTGCGCCGACGAGGCCCGCCGGCTGCGCGAGGCGGTCGGACTGCTGCACCAGCCGGAGAGCCTCGACCTGGACCCGGGCCTGCGCACCCGCGTCCTGGCCGGCTGCCTGGACCGCCGGCCGCCGCACATCCCCGTGCCCGGATGGGCGGCGCCGTACGACGCCGAGACCGCCCGCCTGGACGCCCTGCTGCAGGACTTCGGGGACGCGGAGTGGCATGCGCCGGTGCGGCTGCGCTGGTTCGAGGCCGACACCCCGGCGAGCCGTCGTACGACCGTCGCCGGCGTGATCGCGCATCTGCTGTCGGTGGACGGGCTGATCGCGGCCGCGCTCGGCCTGGAGGACCCGCTGGCCGAGGTCACCGGGGCGGCGCCGGGGCCGGGCCGGCCCGGCCGCGCGCACCGAGGCCTTCTGGCGGGCCTCCCACTTCCCGCCCACCCGCTCGGTGCGGGCGCCCTGGCGGGAGCAGAGCCACGGCCTGGTGCGGACAGTGTCGTTCACGGGCGGCCGCTCGGGCGGACTCGCGGTGTCGTACGGCGACTTCGAGCTGCCGCTGCACGACGCGATGCTGGACCGCGCCTTCGAGTGCTGGGTGCACGCCGAGGACATCGCGGAGGCGGTGGACTACCCGTACGCGCCGCCCGCCCCGCGCCACCTGAACCGGATGATCGACCTCGCGGCCCGCATGCTGCCGGTCGCGCTCGCCGAGCGGCGCCGGGCCGGCCTCTCCGCGCCCGGTGCGACCCCGCACCTGGTCACCGCGGGTGCGCCCGGGCGCAGTCTGCGGCTGGAGATCGAGGGCGCGGCGGGCGGCGAATGGCTGATCCCGCTGGACTCACCGGCGGCGGTGGGCTCGGCGGACTTCGAGGTGGCCCATGTCGCGCTGGACGGCGTGGAGTTCTGCCGGCTGGCGGCGGGCCACGTGCCTCCGGAGGAAGCGGCGGCCGGGCAGGTCGGCGACCGGGAGGCGATCAGGGACGTGCTGTTCGCGGCGGCGGGATTGAGCCGCATGTAGGGAGCGGCTCCGTCGGCGGCCGAGGGCCGGTGGGGCCGTCCGCGCGCCCCTTGAGGCGGGACCGGAGCACCGGCCCGAAAGGGGCGCGGGGAACCGCGCGATCAGTCGGGACGGACCCGCAGCCCCCGGTCAGTCGGGACGGACCCGCACCCCACGGACGGCACAAGCCCCCCGGGTCGCTGGGCGAACACCACGGACCGCACAAGCCCCCCGGGTCGCTAGGCGAACACCACGGACCGCACAAGCCCCCCGCGGTCGCTAGGCGAACACCACCGTGCGCCGCCCGTTGAGCAGGATGCGCCGCTCCGCGTGCCACTTCACCGCGCGCGCCAGCGCCTGGCACTCCACGTCACGGCCGACGGCGACGAGCTGGTCAGGGCCCACGTCGTGACCGACCCGCTCGACCTCCTGCTCGATGATCGGCCCCTCGTCGAGGTCCGCGGTGACGTAGTGCGCCGTGGCACCGATCAGCTTCACACCGCGCGCGTGCGCCTGGTGGTACGGCTTCGCGCCCTTGAAGCTCGGCAGGAAGGAGTGGTGGATGTTGATGATCCGGCCGCTGAGCTGCTTGCACAGGTCGTCCGAGAGGACCTGCATGTAGCGGGCGAGGACGACCAGTTCCACGTTCTCCTCGCGGACGATCTCCAGCAGCCTGGCCTCACCCTGCGACTTCGTGTCCTTGGTCACCGCGATGTGGTGGAAGGGGATGTTGTAAGAGCCCACCAGCTCTTCGAAGTCGGTGTGGTTCGAGACCACGCCCACGATCTCCACCGGCAACGCGCCGATCCGGGCCCGGAACAGCAGGTCGTTCAGGCAGTGCCCGAACTTGCTGACCATGAGCAGGATGCGCATCTTCTCGTCGGCCCGGTTGATCTGCCAGTCCATGTGGAACGAGTCGCCGATCGCGGCGAAGCTCGCCCGCAGCTTCTCCACGGTCACCGGCGCCTCGGCCGAGAAGTGGACGCGCATGAAGAACAGACCCGTGTCGTGGTCGCCGAACTGCTGACTGTCCTCGATGTTGCAGCCGGTCATGAACAGATAGCTGGACACGGCGTGCACGATGCCCTTTTTGTCCGGGCAGGAGAGCGTGAGGACGTACTGGTCGGCCGGGGCGGCGGCCGCGGACTGCTCGTTCATGCGCTACAGGTTCTCACGTCGGGCGACCACGGCGGGCGCCCGTCCCGCAGGACGGGACGGGCGGCCCCGGCCCCGCCGCCGGGCGCCCCGGGGCGAAGGAGCCCGCCCGGCTACGCGGTCCGCGTCAGGATCCGCAGCACTTCCAGGCTCTTCGGCGCCGCGTCCGCGTCGTCGCCGTCGCTCGCCGCGAGGCGTACGTGCGCGTCCCGTGCCGCCCGCACCGCCTCCGGCCACGCCTGGTGGTCCAGGTACGCGGCGACGGGCGCGTCCGGGCCCACCTGGTGCATGATCCGCAGCACCCGCAGCACGGCGGTGTCGACGAGCGCCGCCTCCTGGGAGTCCCGGAATATCGTGCCGACGTACTTCTCCGCCGACCAGTTGTCCAGCCAGGTGTCCTCGACCAGCCGGTACACGGCGTCGGTGACGTCGCCGAACCCGTCCACGCCGGCCAGCCAGACGTCCTGCTGGAAGGCCGGGTCGGAGAGCATGTGCAGCGCCGAGCGCACGTTGCTGCGCCAGCGCCACCAAGGCATGTCGTTCAAGGGCATGCCGCCCATGGTGGGGGAGCGACGGCCGCGACGGGAAGAGTTCTCCGAACCTTGCACGGTCATCGATCGTACGTTCCCGGTCACACCCGCCTCACCGCCCCCTCCAATTCACTCTGATGTCACCTTTCGTTGCCCCCTGGTCACTCCCTGGTTAGCGGTGTGAGGGAATCGTGCGTGTCCATGACCGGCAGGCGACGTACCCGCAGTACTTTCCTCCTCTCCTCCACCCGCCCCGGCAGAGCCATCGCCCTGTCCCTGGGCGCCACCGCCCTGTGTGCCTCGCTCACCGCAGGATGCGGGGTCGTCCCCGGTGCCACGGGGGGCTCCGGGGACGACGCGGTCAAGGTGATGACCTGGGCGCCGCAGGACACCGACGCCACGAACAAGCCCGGCATGCCCGCGATGGCCCTCGCCTACGCGAAGTGGATCAATGCCAACGGCGGCATCAACGGCCGCAACCTCGAGGTCCTGACCTGCAACGACCACAACGACAGCGTGGGCGCGGCGAAGTGCGCGCGGCGCGCGGCCGACGAGAACGTGGTCGCCGTCGTCGGCTCCTACAGCCAGTTCGGCGACTCCTACCTCGCCCCGCTCGAAGGCGCCGGCATCCCGTACATAGGCGGCTACGGCGTCACCAACGACGAGTTCACCGGCTCGATGTCCTACCCGGTCAACGGCGGCCAGCCCGCCCTCCTGGCCGGCCTGGGCAAGGCCCTCGCGGCCACCTGCGGCAACGTGGCCCTGGTGCGTCCCGACAGCATCGCGGGTGACGAGCTGCCCGCGATGCTCGACTCCGGGCTCAAGGCCGGCGGCCACGCGGACGCCGGCGACCAGCTGGCCGAGGAGGACGCCACCGAGTACGGCGGCCAGGCCCAGCAGGCGCTGGAGTACGCGACCAGGGACCTGGCGAGGAAGGGCTGCGTGGTGCCCGCGCTCGGGGACCGCACCGACACCTTCATGGACTCCTTCCGCCGGTCCCGGGCCGACTTCGCCGAGGTGCGCACGGCGACCGTGATCGGCAGCGTCGACCAGACGGTGATCAACGCGACGGGCGGGGCGTCCGGGCCGTACGAGGGGGCGTACATCACCGGCTGGTACCCGCCGGCGTCGGACGCGCGGTGGGACCTGATGAAGAAGGTGATCAACGAGGAGGCCTTCGGCGACAACCGCATCGACCCCGCGGACGCCGGAGTGCAGACCACCTGGATCGCCTACACCGTGCTCAAGGCCGTGCTGGACAGGATCGGCGGCGGCGAGGTGAGCTCCGACACCGTGCGCCACACCCTCGACGACGGCCTGCGCGTCTCCACCGGCGGCCTCACCCCGACCCTGCACTGGCCCTACGAGAGCAAGCTCGCCGCCGTCGGCTTCTCCCGCCTGGTCAACGCGGACGTGACGCTGCAGGTCGTGCGGGACGGCAAGCTGGTCGCGGCGCGCAAGGGCATCGGCGGCAGCAACGGGATCGCCGACATGACCGAGACCCTGGTGAACGCGGACGTGCAGTGACCCGGGGGGCGTGGCTGGGCGGTCGGCGTCACGCGTGTCGGCTCAGCGCCCGCAGCGCCAGCCGGCCGCACAGCGCGGCGAGCGGCAGCTCGGCGCCGAGCGCCATGGCGACCGCGGTGGCGAAGTCGCCGCCCGGGGCCGCGGTCGTGGTGTCGAACCAGGCGTCCACCACAAGCAGCGCCGCGGTCGCGGCGGCTGCCAGGGCGTGCCGCCGGTCGCCGCGGGCGGCGAGGAGGCCGGTGGCGATCAGGCCGAGCGCCTCCAGCGCGTCGAGCCCGACCCAGGCGACCGGCCAGTGCGCCGCGGTCGCGGTGGCGGGCAGGCTGGTGGCGAGCACGTACAGCCACGGCACCAGGGCGAGCCCGCAGGCGACCAGCAGCCGTCCGGTCCGCCGCACGCCCCGCGCCGGGCGCGGCTCCTCCGCCTCTTCGCGGAGCGGGATCACCTCGGCGCGGTCGAAGCCCTCGGCACCGGCCGATTCGCCAGTGCCCCACACCAGTTGACGCATCGTCTTCCCCCGCTCCCCGTCGACTCTCCCCTTCATGTGCTCCACCCTCCGCCGCACACAGGGGCACCGTCAGTCACGCAGGGTTCCGACCCGGGGTGGAGAAAAGTGCACCCCCGAAGCGGGCGGGAGCGTCATGGCACCGGGACGGCCTGCGGCCCTACCGTTTGACGCATGCAACTCACGACGCGGCTGCGGCTGTTACCGGGCCGGCCGCTCCGCAGGGCGGGACACCGGACCGCGCTCGTCGCCGCCGGCCTGCCGCTCCACCTGGCCATGGTGCCCACGTGGCTCTGGCTGGCCGCCGCGATAGCGGGGGCGCCGGCCGTGATTCCGCTGCCCGTGCTGCTCACGCTCGTGGTGACACCCCTGCTGACCACCGGGCAGCGGCGGCGCTACCGGGCGCTCGTCGGCGAGGACCTCCCGCGGCCCGCCGTACCCGGGCCCGGACGCAACTGGAAGTCGACGGTACGCCGGCTGACCACGCGGGCCTTGTGGCGGCAGGTCTGCTACCACGCCGTGGCGGGTCCGCTGCTCGCCGTCCTGGACCTCGCCGTCCTCGCCGTCTGGGCCGCCGCTCTCGTGGCCGCCTCCCTCTACGTGTGGATCTGGGCGCTGCCCCCGCAGTGGCGGGTCACCGACCTCGGGTACGCCACGCAGGGCGTGTACATCACCGCCGGCGGCCTCGCCCTGCTGTTCCTCGCGCCCCGGCTGACCGGCGCTCTGGTGCGGCTGGACACCCGGGCGGCCGAGGTCCTGCTCGGCCCCAGCCGCACGGAGGAGCTGGCCCGCCGGGTCGCCGACCTCGCCGAGAGCCGGGCCGGTGTGCTCGACGCCGCCGACGCCGAGCGGCGGCGGATCGAGCGCGACCTGCACGACGGCGCGCAGCAGCGCCTCGTCTCCCTCGCCGTCAACCTGGGCCTGGCCAGGGCCACCCTCGGCGACCTGCCGGAGGACGCCCGCAGGGTGATCGACGAGGCGCACCGCGAGGCGAAGGAGGCGATCGCCGAGCTGAACGACCTGGTGCGCGGCCTGCATCCGGCCGTCCTCGAGGACCGCGGCCTCGACGCCGCGCTGTCCGGGGTCGCCGCCCGCCTCCCGATCCCGGTGCGCGTGGCGGTGGACCTGCCGCAGCGCCCCTCACCCACGGTCGAGGCCGTCGCGTACTTCGTGGTCTCCGAAGCCCTGACGAACGTGGTCAAACACGCCCAGGCGACCCGGGCGGACGTGACCGTGGAGCGGATCGGGGAGACACTGCTGGTGGTCGTCGCGGACGACGGCGCGGGCGGCGCGGATCTCGCGGCGGCCGGCGGTGGCACCGGGCTCGCCGGGCTCGCCAAGCGCGTCGCGTCCGTCGACGGCACGTTCTCCTGCCGCAGCCCCGCCGGGGGCCCGACCGTCGTCACCGTGGAGCTGCCGTGCGCGCCGTGATCGCCGAGGACTCCCTCTTGCTGCGCATCGGCGTGGTCAAGGTGCTGGAGGCGGCCGGGTTCGAGATGTGCGCGCAAGTCGCCGACGCGGAAGGGCTGCTGGCGGCCGTCGAGGAGCACCGGCCCGACATCGCCGTGGTCGACGTGCGCATGCCGCCCGGCTTCACCGACGAGGGTGTGCGCGCCGCGCTGGTGATCCGCCGCCAGTACCCGCGTACCGCCGTGCTCCTGCTGTCGCAGTACGTGGAGGAGCGGTACGCCGCCGATCTGCTCGCCGCCCACACCTCGGGCGTCGGCTATCTGCTCAAGCAACGGGTCGCCGACGTCGAGGAGTTCGCCGAGGCGGTACGCCGGGTGGCGGCCGGCGGCACCGCGCTCGACCCGCAGGTCGTCGCGCAGCTGCTGGTGCGCCGGCACAGCGATCCGCTGGACCGGCTGACACCGCGCGAGCGGGAGGTGCTGGAGCTGATGGCGGGCGGCCGGTCCAACTCCGGCGTCGCCGCCGAGCTGGTCGTGAGCGAGAGCGCGGTCGCCAAGCACATCAACAGCATCTTCACCAAGCTCGACCTGCCCAAGGCCGACGCCGACCACCGCCGCGTCCTGGCGGTGCTGCGCTTCCTGGGCGTTGCGACCGCCTAGTGCGCGATCAAGCCCCCATCCGGGGGCAGCCCGCTGCGGCGTCGCTCCGCCGGAGGTCGACCCGAGCCCGTCGCGGCTTCGCTCCGCCGGGGGTCGGCCCGGCACTCCGACCCGAGCCCGTCGCGGCTTCGCTCCGCGGGGTCGGTCCGGCGCAGCCGGCCCCCGGACGTCAGCCCGTCACAGCTGGGTGGGCTGGCGCTGGGTCAGCCCGTACTTCCGCGCGATCGCGTTCCACAGCGCCGCCGCCTTCGCCTTCTGGGCACTGGCCGTGCCGCTCTCCCGGTTGCCGGCCTGGGTCTCGCCGGTCGTGCGGGCGTGGCCCTTCTTGCAGCCCTTGTGGCCGCCCTTGACCTGGCCGGCCCAGGCCGCGTAGTGGTTGTCGGCCGCCGCGGAGGCCTGCCAGGCCTTGGTCAGGGCGTCGGTGAGCTGACCGTTGGCCGGCAGCTTGTCCACGGTCAGCTTGCCGAGCCGGGTGACCAGGTCGCCGCGCTGACCGGCCGCGCCCCGCAGGCTGGAGGCGGCCTGGTCGAGGTTGTCGCACCGCTTGACGTCGGCCACCGCCTGGATCACCGAGGCACGGCTGCTGCCGCTGTCGGCGAGCAGCCTGTCCAGCGCGACCGCCTGCTGCCGGGCCGGGTCGGCGGCGGGCGCGCCGGAGCCCTGGGTGGCCGGGGACTCGGCGGCGACCGTCTGGCCGTCGCCGGCCTGGTCCTTGGCCCCGCCGCCGCTGAGCAGCGCACCGGCTCCCACGCCGATGACGATGATCCCGGCCCCGATCGCCGCGATCAGCGGCACCCGCGACCGGCCCCCGCGCCGCCCCTCGTCGTCCCGCGGGGGGTCGTAGGAGGTGGGCGGCGGGCCGTACGACGACTGCGCCGGGCCGGAGTAGGCGTCCGGCTGCTGGACGCGCGGGAGCTGCTGGGTGGACCCGGCCGGGCCGTCACCGCCGCCGGGGCCGCTGCGGAAGAGGTTGTCGAACTCGGCCGGCGGCTGCCGGTCACCGTCCTGGGCCTGGCCGGCGTAGGGCGGTATGTACTGCGTGGCCTCCGCGTCGGGGTGCGCGGGCGCCCCCTGCTGGAACCCGGGACCCGGGTACCGCGTCTGCTCACCGGCCGCCGCCGGCGGCTGCGTGCCGGCCGTCACCGGCGGGATGTACTGGGTGGCGCCGTCGGCGGACCCGGCCGGCACCGGCGGGAGGAACTGCGTCGCGCCGTCGGCGGGGGCCGCCTGGACGGGCGGGAGGTACTGGGTGGCACCCTCGGCCGCGGGCACCGGCGGGATGTACTGGGTCGCTCCGTCGGCCGCCGGGGGCAGCGGTCCGCCCGCGCCCGGGTGCGCCTCCGGCACCGCGGGCGGCAGCGGCGCGGCCGGCGCCGGGTGCTGCTGCTGGTACTGCTGGTGCGGGTGCTGCTGCCGGTCGTCCTGCGGCTGCTGGTACTGCGGCTGCTGGTGCTGCTGGTGGGGTGACGGCTGCTGCCCGTACGGGTCGGGGGCGCCGTACCCGGGCTGCGGGCCGCCGTAGGCACCGCCGCCGTACTGCGGATCCTGGCCGCCGGGGCCGTAGCCGGGCGGCTGGGCGCCGTACGACGGCGCGGGGGCGCCCTCCGGCGGCAGCGGACCGGGGCCGGCGGCGGACGCGGGCTGCCCGGTGGGGTCGCCGGGGGTGCCCCACTGCGGGGGCTGCGCCGGGGCCCAGCCCTGGTCCGGCTGCTGGTTCTGCTGCTCGGGACCCCACGAACCGCCCCACGCCTGGCCACCGGCCGGGGTCGTGGCGGCAGGCGCACCGGTCATGCCGGGCAGCAGGGGCTCGCCTCCGTCGGAGGGCAGCACGATGCCTTCGTGCGCGGGCCGCGCCGAGGGCTCCTCGCCCTGTCCACTCTGCGTCACCGGGACTCCTACCAATGGGGGACCTTGTGAATCGTCGGCTCACGCTACCGGGTCCCCCGAGCCGGGTGCCACGCAGCTCAGGACGCGATCTTCTTCCCTGTGACAGCAGTAACAAAACCGTCCCGCGATGCGCTGTTCACGGCACCCGGCGCACGTCCGGGTGCCGTTTCCCTCACCTTCACGAACCGCGGGGCCGTCGTTCAGGCGGCGGGCTGCAGATCGAGGCGCGCCCCGAACTCCCTGACCACCGCCTCGTCCCGGAAGGGCTCCAGCCGTTGCTGGAGATCCTCCAGGTACTCGGCGCCCCGGTCGGAGCGGAGTGTCTCCAGCAGCTCCACCGCCTTCAGGCCGGTGCTGCAGGCCTGCTCGATCTCGCGCTGCTGCACCTGGGCCGTGGCGAGCAGCACATAGCCGATGGCGCGCCGGCGGGCCCGGGACTCGGGATGCCCGGCCAGCGACTGCTCGGCGTACCGCGCCGCCTGCTCGGCCTGCCCGAGGTCGCGGTGGCAGTGCGCCAACTCGTCGGCCAGGTACGCCTCGTCGAAGTGGGCGATCCACACCGGGTCGTCTCCGGCGGACGCCTCCGCCCTCTCCATCGCCGTGACGGCCCGGCCGCCGGACGCCTGCGCCGAGCGCGCGTCGCCGAGCAGGGCGTGCCCGCGCGCCTCGGCCGCGTGGAACATCGCCTCCACGCGCGGGGTCACGTGCCCGCGCGCACCCTCCTGCGCCGCCCGCGCCAACTGGGCGATCTCCCGGGGGTTTCCGAGCTGCGCCGCCAGGTGACTCATGGAGGCGGCGAGCACGTAACCGCCGTACCCGCGGTCCCCGGCGGCGTGCGCCAGCCGCAGCGACTGGATGTAGTACCGCTGGGCGAGGCCCGGTTGCCCGGTGTCGACGGCCATGTACCCGGCCAGTTCGGTCAACCGGGCCACGACGGCGAACAGTTCACGGCCCACCGCCTCCCGGTACGAGCCGGCCAGCAGCCCGGAGACGACGCTGTTGAGGTAGTGCACGACGACCGGGCGCACATGCCCGCTGCCGTACTGGTGGTCCAGGTCGGTGAGCGCCTGGGTCATGGACCGTACGGCCGCCACGTCGGACAGGCCGACGCGTGGGCCCGCCTGCCGGGCCACCTGGACGTCCGGCGCGGAGATCAGCCAGTCGCGGCTGGGTTCGACCAGCGCGGAGGCGGCGACGGAGGAGCCGGACAGGAAGTCCCGGCGCCCCACGTCGCTGCGCCACAGCTCGCAGACCTGCTCGATGGCCCCCAGCACCGTCGGCGAGAACTGGAGTCCGACCCCCGAGGCGAGGTTCTTGCCGTTGGCCATGCCGATCTCGTCGATCGTGACCGTACGGCCGAGCTTGCGTCCGAGCGCCTCGGCGATGATCGCCGGCGCCCGGCCCCGCGGCTGCTGGCCGCGCAGCCAGCGCGCCACGGACGTCTTGTCGTACCGCAGGTCGAGGCCGTGCTCGGCGCCGCACATGTTGACCCGCCGGGCCAGCCCGGCGTTGGAGCACCCCGCTTCCTGGATGAGTGCCTGCAGCCGTTCGTTCGGCTGCCTCGCCACGAGAGGCCTTGCGGCCATGCGCTACCCCCTGCGAACCCCTGGAGCGTGAAGTCCCGGCCGGAAGATCCGGTCGGGCAGATCACTGCCCACCTGACATACCGACAATGCGTGACATGTGTGGTTTGCCGGGGAAAAGGCTGATGCCACCCCCACCGCTGGTTACCCATCCCACGCCCCGCTTCCTCCTGCGCGCCCCCGCCTGTGCACCCATGCGCCCCGGCTGCGGAATCGATGCCCCTCCCCCGCGCACGCTATGGCCGTAACCCGTGGTGAGCCGGGGAGTTGAGTGGGGCGTGGAAGAGACGATCGCGGGCGCCCAGGACACTAAGATTGCCGGTCAGATTCCGCAGCAGCGCGGGGAATCGCTGCTGGAGACCGCCGTACGCTACGCCGAGGAGCGGCACTGGGACGTGTTCCCGGGCACCTGGCTGGAAGCCGCCGCCGGGACGCAGCGCTGCTCGTGCGGCGACGCCTCCTGCCCTGCGCCGGGTGCGCACCCCGCGCGCCCCGACTGGGCGACCCAGGCGACCGGCAGCGCGACGGTCGCCCGCCGGATGTGGCAGAAGCAGCCGACGGCGTCGATCCTGCTGCCCACGGGCCGCACCTTCGACGCCTTGTCCGTCCCGGAGAGTGCGGGGTTCCTGGCGCTGGCCAGGATGGAGCGGATGGAGCTGACGCTCGGGCCCGTGACCCTCGCTCCCGACCGGCGGATGCAGTTCTTCGTGCTGCCGGGCGCGTCCGCGAAGGTGCCCGACCTGGCGCGCAGGCTCGGGTGGCCGCTGTCGTCGCTGGACCTGGTGGTCCTGGGTGAGGGGGCGTACGTGGCCGCTCCGCCGACCCGGTTCGGATCCCGGGGCGCCGTGCAGTGGGCCTGCCGGCCCACCCCGGCGAATCGGTGGCTGCCGGACGCGGAGGAACTGATCTCGCCGCTCGCGTACGCCTGCGGCAGGGACCGGTAGCCGTTCACGGCCCCGTCCGCCTGGTTCCGGTGCGCCGTCTGGTCCGCCCGGCCGCCGTACGCCGTCTCGTCCGCGCGGTCTGCCCGCGCCGTCTCGTCCGCGCGGTCTGCCCGCGCCGTCTCGTCCGCGCGGTCCCGGTGCGGCGTCTCCTCCGCGCGGTCTCCGTGCGCCGGCGGCCGCGGATCGTCCGTGGCCGCCCCCGGCCGTCCGTGGCGGTCCGGAGACGTCCGCACGGCATCCCGCGCCCCTTCGGGTCGCCGCCCGCCCCGTAGCCTTCGGGCATGACCGAAGCTGCGGTAAGCGTGCGGGGGCTCTGGAAGCGGTTCGGGCAGCAGGTTGCTGTCGGAGGGATCGATCTGGAGCTGCCCGCCGGGAAGTTCATCGGGCTGGTCGGCCCCAACGGGGCCGGGAAGACCACCACCCTCTCCATGGTCACCGGGCTCCTGCGGCCCGACGAGGGGACCGTGGAGGTCGTCGGGCACGACGTCTGGCGGGATCCGGTCGCCGTCAAGGCGCGGATCGGCGTGCTGCCCGAGGGGCTGCGGCTGTTCGAGCGGCTGTCCGGCCGCGAGCTGCTCGCCTACACGGGGCGGCTGCGCGGGCTGCCGGGCGACGAGGTCGACAAGCGGGCCACACAGCTGCTGGACGTACTCGACCTGGCCGGCGCCCAGCACAAGCTCGTCGTCGACTACTCGACCGGCATGCGCAAGAAGACCGGGCTGGCCGCCGCCCTCCTGCACAACCCCGAAGTGCTGTTCCTGGACGAGCCGTTCGAGGGCGTCGACCCGGTGTCCGCACAGACCATCCGGGGCGTGCTGGAGCGGTACACCGCCTCCGGCGCCACCGTCGTGTTCTCCTCCCACGTCATGGAACTGGTCGAGTCGCTGTGCGACTGGGTCGCGGTACTGGCGGCGGGACGCATCCGCGCGACCGGGACCCTGGCCGAGGTGCGCGGCACGCACCCCACGCTGCACGGCGCGTTCCTGGAGCTGGTCGGCGCGAGCGGGCGCGACACCGGTTCCGATCTGGACTGGCTGGGCGGCAGGGCGGCCCGATGACGAGCCCGACCCCCACCCTCGTACGGCTGAAGCTGTCGCTGCTGAGGAACGGGTTGCGCCGGTCCGGCGGCCGGCGGGCCGCGTTCGCCGTCTCGGCGGTCGTCGCGATCCTGTTCGCGCTGGCGCAGCTGCTGGGGCTGCTCCTGCTGCGCGGGAGCGCGCACGCCGACGTGGTGGCCGTGACCGGCACGGCCCTGCTGGCACTGGGCTGGGCCGTGCTGCCGCTGTTCTTCCCGACCGGCGACGAGACGCTGGACCCGACCCGGCTGGTGCTGCTGCCGCTGCGCCCCCGCCCGCTGGTCCGGGCGCTGCTCGCCGCCTCCCTGGTCGGCATCGGCCCGCTGTTCACGCTGCTGGTCCTCACCGGCTGTGCGCTGTCGCTGGCGCACGGGCCGGCCGGGTACGTCGCCGCGGTCACCGCCGTCGTCCTCGCGCTGCTGATCTGCGTGGCGCTGGCGCGGACCGTCGCCGCCGCCAACGTCCGGCTGCTGACCAGCAGGAAGGGCCGCGATCTGGCCGTGCTGAGCGGGCTGGTGATCGCGCTCGGGGTGCAGGTGGTCAACTTCGGTGCCCGGCAGCTGGGTTCGGCCGGGCTGGGACGGCTGGAACCGGTCGCGGACGTGCTGTCCTGGGTGCCACCGGCCTCGGCGGTGGGGGCGGTGCGGGCGGCGAGCGAGGGCTCGTACGGCACCGCGATCGCCCGACTGGCCCTCTCGGCGGCCGCGGCGGTGCTGCTGCCGGCCCTGTGGGCGCGGAGCCTGACCCGGCTGATGACCGCGCCCGACGGCTCCACCCTGCAGGCTCCCGACGCCGGGACACGGCACCACGCCACCCGGGCCGGGATCGGGCGGCTGCTGCCGGACGGGCGCACGGGCACCGTCATGGCCCGCAGCCTGCGCTACGTCTGGCGCGACCCCAAGACCAAGGCGGCGTGGGTGACCTCGCTGGCGATCGGGCTGATCGTGCCGGTGTTCAACGCCGTCCAGGGCACCGGCTCGGTCTACTTCGCGTGCTTCGCCGCCGGGATGCTCGGCATCCAGATGTACAACCAGTTCGGGCAGGACACCTCCGCCTTCTGGATGGTGGCCACGACCATCTCCTCGGCCCGGGACGCCTACACCGAGCTGCGCGGCCGGGCCCTCGCCCTGCTGGTGGTCACCCTCCCGTACGCGGTCCTCGTGACGGTGCTGACGGCGGCACTGCTGGGCGCCTGGGCGCGGCTGCCGGAGGTACTGGGGCTGTCCCTGGCGCTGCTCGGGGCGATGCTGGCCACCGGCGCGTGGACCTCCGCCCGCTTCCCGTACTCCGTCCCGCAGGAGGGCCACAAGAACGTGGCGCCCGGGCAGGCCGGGCTCGCCTGGATCTCCATCTTCGGCGGCATGGTCGCGGCGGCCCTGCTGTGCTCGCCGGTCATCGCCCTGGCCGTCTGGGCCAACGTGAGCGCGGACGGCGGCACGTGGCGCCTGCTGCTGCTGCCGGCGGGCGCGGCCTACGGCGCCACGCTCACCTTCCTGGGCCTGCGCCTCGCCGCTCCCCGCACAGCGGCCCGCCTCCCGGAGATCCTGGCCGCCGTCAGCAAGGGGTAGGGGCGTCGGCGGGGCGGACCGGGGGTCACGGCTTCCGTACGCGCCGGGGCGGGCCGGGGGCACGGCTTCCGCACGCGCCGGGGCGGGCCGGGGGTCACCGCTTCCGCACGCGCCGGGGCGGGCCGGGGGCACGGCTTCCGCACGCACCCGGGCGGGCCGGGGGCCACCGCTTCCGCACGCACCGGGCCGGGGGCACGGC
>NZ_JBEOTD010000001.1:217818-238543 GCF_040426375.1 Streptomyces sp. NPDC096012 | reverse complement strand
TTCCGCACGCACCCGGGCGGGCCGGGGGTCACCGCTTCCGCACGCACCCGGGCGGGCCGGGGGTCACCGCTTCCGCACGCACCCGGGCGGGCCGGGGGTCACCGCTTCCGCACGCACCCGGGCGGGCCGGTCCGGCGCGGCCGGCGCCGTCAGCGGCCGGCGCCGTCAGCCGGTCAGGACCCGGTCGACGAAGGGGTCGATCGCCGTCCGCCAGGCGTCCGGACGGTCGTAGTGCACGAGGTGGCCGACGTCGGCGACCTCGGCGTACTCCCCGTGGGGCAGCACGCGGACCATCTCCTGGGCCTCGGCGCGGCCCAGCTCGCCGTCCAGGCCGCGGACGACCAGCGCGGGGCAGCGGACCTGGGCCAGCTCCTCCCAGTGGGCGTCGTGCACCCACGTCTCCCGGGAGGCGAGCATCAGCTCCGGGTCGAACACGGGGCGCCAGCCGTCCGCGCACTCGTGCATGACCTCGGCGTAGAACGCGCCACGGGCCGGGTTGGGGCGCTCCACCCAGGGGTCGTCCTCGCCGAACCACTTGCGGACGTCGGCGAGTGTCGCGAAGGGGAGGGGCCAGGACCGGAACCAGTCGGCCCACTCGCGCTGCGAGGCCGCGCCGAGCGCGGAGGCCCGCATGTCGCAGATGACCAGGCCCCGCACCAGGTCGGGCCGCTTGGCCGCCAGCTGCCAGGCGGTCAGCGCGCCCATGGCGTGGCCGATGAGGAGGGCGGGCGCGAGGCCGAGCTGTTCGAGGGCGGCCTCGGCGTCCTCGACGTAGGCCTCACGGGTGTAGGCGGCCTGCGGGGGCTTCTCGCTCTGCCCGTGGCCACGCTGGTCGAGGGCGACGGCGCGGTGGCGCTCGGCGAGCCGGCGGGCCGTCGCGGCCCAGTGGGAGGCGCGGCCCATGAGGCCGTGGAGTAACAGCACACCGGGGCCGCCGGGCGCCGGTCCCGGGGGGAACGCTTCCGCGAACGCGGGATCCGCGCCGTCCGGGTCCCGTTTGGGAGGGTCGGCGAATTCCCAGGCGGCCAGCCGCACGCCGCCCGCTCCCGTCACGTCGATACGCCGTGCCATGGGCCTGGTACCCCCCAGCTCCGCCTGCCTCGCACCGGTGTTCTGCCGTCGTACTGCCGCCGCAGACTATCGAATGGCCATTCGATAATTCCGTGCCTGCGGACAACACCCCTCATTCGAGTGACACCTCCCAAGGAATGATCGCCGCCGCCGAGGGGATCTTTCTGGCGGGAGGCGGACCGCTCGGGGAAAAACGGTCCGAGGGGATGACCTTGAGAGCTCGGGGCTCCAGGTCGACTGGGGAGGACAGGCCCCGGCGCCCACAGGGTGCCGGGGCCCTCTCCTGCTCAGCGCTTGGCGACGAACACGTGGGAGGCGATGTCCGCCGCCAGCTCGGCCGCCTCGCCGCCACTGCCCACCAGCACCCCACCGGCGGACTCGGTCACGCTCACCACCGAACCGGGCTGCACACCCGCCCGCCGCAGCGTGTACATCAGCTGCGCGTCGGTCTGGATCGGCTCGCCGATACGGCGGACGACGACCGTCTTGCCGTCCGTGCCCGGGTCCAGGTCGGCCAGCGAGACCATGCCCTCGTCCAGGAACGGATCGGCCCCGTCCTTCTCGCCCAGCTCCTCAAGGCCCGGGATCGGGTTGCCGTACGGCGACTCGGTCGGGTGGCGCAGCAGCTCCAGCACCCGGCGCTCGACGGCCTCGCTCATCACGTGCTCCCAGCGACAGGCCTCCGCGTGCACCTGCTCCCACTCCAGGCCGATCACGTCGACCAGGAGACACTCGGCGAGGCGGTGCTTGCGCATCACGCGCGTCGCCAGCCGGCGCCCCTCGTCCGTGAGCTCCAGGTGGCGGTCGCTGGCCACGGACACCAGCCCGTCGCGCTCCATACGCGCCACCGTCTGGCTCACCGTCGGCCCACTCTGGTCGAGCCGCTCCGCGATGCGGGCGCGCATGGGGACGACGCCTTCCTCTTCGAGCTCGAGGATGGTGCGGAGATACATCTCCGTGGTGTCGATCAGTCCGGACATACGTGCCCCTCGATTACATCTGCCGGCAGCCCGGCCGCGTGCGCTGGCCCTGACACCAATTCTGCCGGATCCCACTGACAAGCGGGCGGTACCGCGGAAACGGGGGCCGACGGCGCGGTGCCGGGGCGGCCGTGCGAGCGGGCGCGAGCCGGTGCGAGCCGCGGGCGCGCACGGGCGGACCCGCGGGCGCGAGCCATGCCGGCCGCGGGCGGACACGGGCGGACCCGCGGACGCGGGCCGGTGCCGGCCGCGGGCGGACCACACGACCCCCCGCGCCCGGCCGGGTCCGGGCCGCGCCTGACGGCCGTATTGACACCGCACTGGTCCAGACCGCACGGTGATCCGCGACACAGACGTTGCGAAGGGGCACCGCATGAGCGACGGCACGCCTGCCGAGCTGTTCTTCGACGCCGCCATCGGCCTGCTGCAGCGGGCCCGCGAGGAGGAGGCCGGGGCGATCACCGCGGCGGGCGGCCTGCTCGCCGACACCGTCGCCGCCGGGGGCCGGCTGTTCGCCTTCGGAGCCGGGCACTCGTCCCTGGCCGCGCAGGACGTCGTCTACCGTGCCGGCGGCCTCGCCCTGATGAACCTGCTCGCCGTACCGGGCGTCGTCGGCGTCGACGTCACCCCGGCCACCCTCGGCTCCGCCCTGGAACGGGTCGACGGGCTCGCGAGCGCCGTCCTCGACACCTCCCCCGTGCGGTCCGGCGACGCCCTCGTGATCATCTCCCTCTCCGGCCGCAACGCCCTGCCCGTGGAGATGGCCATGAACGCCCGCGCGCTCGGGGTGCGGGTCATCGGCGTCACCTCGGTCGCGTACGCCTCGCAGACCCGGTCCCGGCACACCTCCGGCACCTTCCTGAAGGACCACTGCGACATCGTCCTCGACTCGAAGATCGCTGTCGGGGACGCGGAACTGACCCTCGACACCATTCCGGCGCCCTTCGCCCCCGCGTCCACCGTCGTCACGACGGCCCTCATGCAGGCCGTCATGGCCACCGCCGCCGCCGCCCTGGCCGACCGCGGCGTCGAGCCCCCGCTCCTGCGCTCCGGCAACGTCGACGGCGGCCACGAGTGGAACGGCCGGGTGATGCGGGACTACGGCGACCGGATCTTCTACCGCCACTGACCGGCCCGCGCCCCGCGGGTCACCTCCCGAACGCGGCACAGCGGGACGGCCGCGGCCCCGCCAGCCACGCAGTCACCACAGCCCCGCCGGTCGCCGCGGCCCCACCAGTCACGCAGTCACCACAGCCCCGCCAGTCACCACAGTCACCGCGGCCGCCCGCTCCCGCGCCGCCGCTAGACCTCCGGCTCCTCGCGCCCCACCGCCGCCAGGTCGAGGGCCGTCGCGATCCGGCCGGCCACGTCCTCCGCGTAGGCCATGTCGTGCCGCTCGAAGCGACTGCGGCCCGCCGCGCGCAGGAAGGTCACCACACCCAGCGTCCGCGCCCTGCTGCGCAGCACCACGCACAGGGCGTGCGCCGCGTCCTCGGGCCACTGCCGCTCCAGCGCCCACTCCCGCGCGCGCTCCGGCGGGCCGGATCCGGCATCCGCCCGCACGGTCCCGGCCCGCTCCACGCAGCGCAGGGCCGGATGCCCCTCCCCGTACCGCACGGGCAGCCCGGCCGCGCCGGTCAGCCGGCTCGGGCCCGGCGCCCCGGCCGGCGTGGCGGCCAGCCGCACCAGCCGCACCGGACCCTGCGCCCCCTCGGCCGGCCGCGGGGCGGCCGCCAACCGGTCGATGAGCGCGTGGTCGGCGAAACCGGCGAGGGCGAAGTCCAGATGGACCGTGGCCGCCTCCGCCGGGTCCTCGCACTCGGCCGCGGCCCGGGACGCGCGGTGCAGCTGATTCGTGCGGAAGCGCAGCAGCGACGCCTCCTGCTCGCCCTGCCTGGCCTCGGTGACGTCCTGGAAGAGCCAGGCGACCCCGAGCGGCACCGGTTCCTCCGCGAGCGGCGAGGCCAGCCGCAGGAACCCGCTGCGCCAGCAGCGCCGCTTCTCACCCTCCGGGGTGCGCACCGTCACCCACATCTCGGCGGGAGCCGGCGGCGCGCCCTCGGCCAGCACATGCGTGAGCGCGGCCTCCAGTTCCTCCACACCCTGCGCGAGCAGCTCACCGAGCGGCCGCCCCAGCACGGACGTACGCCTGATGCCCAGCGCGCGGGCGGCGTGCGCGTTCACCACGGCGGGCCGCAGATCCGCGTCGACGAGCACCACCCCCCACGACGCGTTCTGCAGCAGCGCCTCGCTCAGCGCGATCGAGCGCTCCAGATCGATCTGCGCGTGCACCTCGCTGAACGCGCAGTACACGCCCGCCGGCTTCCCGTCGGGGCCGCGCACGGCGGCCGACTGGGTCCGTACGAGCACCCGCCCGCCGTCCTTCGTGACGAGAGCGAACTCGTGCACCTGCCGGCCCGGCGCGGTCATCGCGGACATCAGCCGGGCCTGCACCTCCTCGGCGTCGGCGCTGCGCACCGCCCACCCCGCGAACCCGTGCCGCCCCACGGCCTCGGCGGCGGTCCAGCCGAGGATCCGCTCGGCCTCCCGGTTCCAGTGGGTCACGACCCCGTCGGCGTCCAGGGCACACAGAGCCGCGTCCATGCCGTCCAGCAGCGCGGCGAGCAGATCGGACCCCGGGGACTCACCGGGCTCGTCGGGCCCCAGCTCGTCCGTGGTCCCACTCCGCCGGGAAGCACTCACCTGGACCCCCTGGAGGCTGCGTCCGCGCATGTGGACACTCGGTTCACTCACTCGCTTCATTCAACTGGAACGTGATGCAGCCCACATCATGTTCCAGCAAGATTGCCGGAATCAATGCCCGGTGCCGTCCGGCGGGAGCCGCAGGTCCACCCACTCGTCCCGCTCCCCGTCCAGCACGTACCGGTCGATCTCCGTGAACCCCCGCCGCACGGCGAACCGCAGCCCGTCCTCGTTCACGGCGAGCACACATGTCTCGATCACCCCGGCACCCAGCACGCGCGCGTGGGCCAGCGCGTGCTTGTAGACGGCCGTCCCGAACCCGCGCCGCCGGAACCCGGGCAGCACGCGCGCGATGACGGTGGCCACGCCCCCGGCGCCCGCAGGCGGCCGCACGGTGGAACACCCGACCAGCACGTCCCCGGCATAGGCGTTCTCCAGCCGGTACCGCCCCAGCCGCTCCCGGGCGTCCGCCGGGGACATCGCCGCCACCGGCACGACCACGTTGTGCACGTGCCGCCACTGCTCGAGCATGAGGTCGTCGTCGACGGTGGCGAGCCTGAGTTCGGTCATGGGCGGGACCGTACCGAAAAACAGTTGAGCCTCTCCTCCCGGTTTCCTAGGCTGTCGCTCACACGAGAAGGGAGGTGGTTCGGCAGATGTATGAGAACCGGACGCGTGAGGTGGCTGCGGGCTAGCGGCCCGTCACCCCATCCAGTGCGGTGCCGGACCCGTGCGTGACAGACGCGTACAGCCGGCCCAATCCCAGGCAGTCACCCGACCCGCGAGCTCGCCGGTACGTCCGGCCGGCTTCTTCGCCGAGAGGCGCAGGACCCGAGCTCGCGGGTCGTCTGCGTTCCACGGCTCGCGATGTCCGTCACCGGGAGGTGTCACGGACTCAGCCGCTCCACCCTCCATGTGCCGTCCGGCTGGGCGGCGTAGCGCAGGCGGTCGTGGAGGCGGTTCTGGCGGCCCTGCCAGAACTCGACCGTCTCGGGGGCGACGCGGAAGCCGCCCCAGTGCGGCGGGACCGGGACCCGTTCGCCCTCGGGGTAGCGGGCCTCGAGCTCGGCGTAGGCGGCGTCCAGCTCCGCGCGGGAGGCGACCACCGAGGACTGGGCGCTGGCCCAGGCGCCCAGCTGGGAGCCGTGCGGGCGGGTGCGGAAGTAGGCGGCGGTCTCGTCGCGGCCGGTGCGGCGGGCGATGCCGGTGACGATGACCTGGCGGGCGATCGGGTGCCAGGGGAAGAGCAGCGAGACGTACGGGTTCTGCGCCAGGTCGCGGGCCTTGCGGGAGTCGTAGTTGGTGTAGAAGACGAAGCCGTCGCTGTCGAAGTGCTTCATCAGGACCGTGCGCGAGGTGGGGCGGCCCGCGCCGTCCGCCGTGGAGACGACCATCGCGTTGGGTTCGTAGAGCGTGCCGTGTGAGGCCGCCCGCGCGGCGTCCTCGAACCAGCCGGCGAACTGGTCCATCGGGTGTGCGACGAGGTTCTTCTCGTCCAGTCCGGCCGCCCGGTACTGCTTGCGCATGGCAGCGGGATCGAGGAGGGGGTCCAGGAGCGGTTCGCGGTCGGTCACGCGGTCATCTTGCCGTATCGAACGCTTCTGGCACTCGGTGTCGCGAGGTCTCCCCAACGGTGACACCGGGGGTTATCGTGCTGGTCCCCCTGCGGAACGGGTGACCACGGGTGACCACCGGCCGATCGGGGCATCACCGGGGTGACCGCCGCCGACACATCACTAGGAGCCGCCTGATGTCCGATTTCGTACCCGGGCTCGAAGGAGTCGTCGCGTTCGAGACGGAGATCGCCGAACCCGACAAGGAGGGCGGTGCCCTGCGTTACCGGGGCGTCGACATCGAGGACCTGGTCGGGCACGTCTCCTTCGGGAACGTGTGGGGACTGCTGGTCGACGGTGCCTTCAACCCCGGCCTGCCGCCCGCCGAGCCGTTCCCGATCCCGGTGCACTCCGGGGACATCCGGGTGGACGTGCAGTCGGCGCTGGCCATGCTGGCCCCGGTGTGGGGCCTGAAACCGCTGCTCGACATCGACGCGGAGCAGGCCCGTGAGGACCTCGCCCGGGCCGCCGTCATGGCGCTGTCCTACGTCGCCCAGTCGGCGCGCGGGCAGGGGCTGGCGATGGTGCCGCAGCGGGAGATCGACAAGGCGAGCTCGGTCGTGGAGCGGTTCATGATCCGCTGGCGCGGTGAGCCGGACCCCAAGCACGTGGCCGCCGTGGACGCGTACTGGACGTCCGCCGCCGAGCACGGGATGAACGCGTCGACCTTCACGGCGCGGGTCATCGCCTCCACGGGTGCCGACGTCGCCGCGGCCCTGTCGGGTGCGGTCGGTGCGATGTCCGGACCGCTGCACGGGGGTGCGCCCTCCCGGGTGCTCGGGATGATCGAGGAGATCGAGCGCACGGGCGACGCGGAGGCCTACGTCAGGCAGGCCCTGGACCGGGGTGAGCGGCTGATGGGGTTCGGGCACCGGGTGTACCGGGCCGAGGACCCGCGGGCGCGTGTGCTGCGGCGTACGGCGCGGGAACTCGGGGCGCCGCGGTTCGAGATCGCGGAGGCGCTGGAGAAGGCGGCGCTGGAGGAGCTGCACAATCGCCGGCCGGACCGCGTGCTGGCGACCAACGTGGAGTTCTGGGCGGCGATCATGCTGGACTTCGCCGAGGTCCCGGCGCACATGTTCACGTCGATGTTCACGTGTGCGCGGACCGCCGGGTGGTCGGCGCACATCCTCGAACAGAAGCGGACGGGACGGCTGGTGCGGCCTTCCGCCCGGTACGTCGGCCCCGGCCCGCGTGGGCCGCAGGACGTCTCGGGATACGCGGACATCGCCCACTGAGCCGGGTTCCGTCTCGGCCCGGTGCCGTCTCGGCCGGTAGCGGCGTGTGAGGGTCCCGGGCCCGGGCGGTGGTCGGTGCCCAGGCGGGGGGCCGGCGCTCAGGCGGGTCTCGCGTCGGTGATCCGCTCCCAAGCGGGTCCCGCGGCAGGGGCCGGCGCCCAAGCGGGTCCCGCGGCAGGGATCCGCGCTCAGGCGGGTCTCGCGTCGGTGATCCGCGCCCAGGCGGGTCCCGCCTCGGTGATCCGCGCTCAGGCGGGCGTGACCGCGTGGTGCCGCCGGGCCGCCAGCGGGTGGGCCCTGAGCTTGCCCTTGAGCTCGTTGTAGCCGTATTCGGCGAACAGGGGGTTGGCCGGATCGCTCGTGACGCCCGGGGCCGTGGCCGCGTGCGGGAACGGCAGGGGTTCGATCCTCGCGTCCAGGCGGGGGTTGTAGAAGAACGGCACGGAGTAGCGCTCGGTCGCTCCGGGCGGGCTGACGACGCGGTGGTTGGTGGCGAGGAGGTAGCCGTTGGTGGCCACCTCCAGCAGTTCACCGAGGTTGACCACGAAGGCGCCCGGGATGGGCGGTACGTCGTGGAAGCGGCCGTCCTCGCGCTGGACCTGGAGGCCGCCGACCGTGTCCTGCAGGAGCAGGGTCAGGAAGCCGTAGTCCTTGTGCGCGCCGACACCCTGGTCCGTGCCGTCGCCCGCGCTGCCGGGGTAGCGGACGAGCTTGAGCTGCGGGTGGGCGTGGGCGCCGAACACCGGGTCGTAGAAGCCGGCCGGGGCGCCGATGGCGGTCAGCAGTTCGCGCAGCAGGCGCTCGGCGACCGCGCTGAGCCTGTCGATCCAGGCCAGGGCGGCCGTGCGCAGCTCGGGCAGGGCGGCGGGCCACTGGTTGGGGCCCTGCAGCCACCAGTACGCGGGCTCGCCGGGGCCCGGGACACGGGCGGGGCGTTCGGCGCCGATGTCGAGCTGGTCGCGCCAGTCGCGGGAACCGCCGGTGCGCTCGTCGCCGGTGCGGGTGTAGCCGCGGAAGTGCGGGGAGCCCACGTTGTCCAGGGCGAGCCGGTCGGCCTCGGGGAGGGCGAAGAAGGCGCGCATGGCGGTGAGCAGCGCGTCGGTCTCGTCCTGCGTCACGCCGTGTCCGACGAGCTGGAAGAAGCCGACGTCGTGGGCGGCGCTGTGCAGTCGGGCGTGGAGCAGGGCCCGGTCCCGGGGTCCGCGGTCGGCGGCCGACAGGTCGATGACGGGCAGCTGGTCGTACGACGGGGTCGTCGCGGTGTGCGAGGTCATGGGTGCGTCCGCAGGGTGTACGGGGCACGGGTGGCCGCCGAGGGGTAGGACGGCCCCCGGTGCCGGAAGAGGAGAAAAAGGAGACACGTGAGAAAAGGGGGCTGGGTCAGGCGGAGAAGCGCCGACAGCCCATGCTCGTGACGCGCACGTAGTCCACGTGGCGGCGTCGGACGAGCATCGGAAGCATGGGCCAACTGTACTGTGCACCACGCCATACGGATGTGGCCCGGGTCACCCTCCGGTCAGCCGAGCGCCTCCTCCAGCAACGCGCCCCACTGGGCGACGACCCGGGCCCGGCGGGCGGTGTCGTCGGTGAGCAGGTTGGCGAGGCCGAGCCCGCGGGCCATGTCGAGGAGGCCCTGGACGGTCTCGCGCGCTCCGGGGAGGGCCTCGTCGGCGCCGAGCAGGTCGACGGCGATGCGGTGGGTCTCGCGGCCGACGCGGGCCTCCAGCTCGGTCACCCGGTCCCGCAGCTGCTCCTCGTTGGAGGCGGCCACCCACAGGTGCAGGGCGGCGCGGAAGAGGGGGCCGGTGTAGAGGTCGACGAGGGCGGCGACGACGGCACGGCGGTCGGCGGGGCCGTCCGGGAACAGGGCTCGCAGCGCGGTGGAGCGTTCCTCGGCGACGTACTCGACGGCGGCGGTGAACAGGTCCTCGCGGGTGGGGAAGTGGTGCTGGGCGGCGCCCCGGGAGACGCCGGCGCGTTCGGCGACGACGGAGACCGTGGAGCCCGCCCAGCCGTGCTCGGCGAGACAGGCCACGGCGGCCTCCAGAAGCCGCTGCCGGGTGGCCCGGCTGCGGTCCTGCTTGGGACTGCGGCCGGGCTTGGCGTCCGGCTCGGGGGCGCGGGCGGGCTCGGCGTCCGCCCGGGGACCGCGGCCGGGCTCGAGCGCGCGCCCGCGCTTGGCGGCCGACTCGGAAGCCCCGTTCGCCCCGGCGGCCGACTCGGGAACGCCACTCGCCCCGGCGGCCGACTCGGAAGCGCCGCTCGTCCCGGCGGCCGACTCGGAAGCGCCGCTCGTCCCGGCGGCCGACTCGGAAGCGCCGCTCGTCCCGGCGGCCGACTCGGAAGCCCCGTTCGCCCCGGCGGCCGACTCGGAAGCCCCGTTCGCCCCGGCGGCCGACTCGGGAACGCCGCTCGTCCCGGCGGCCGACTCGGGAACGCCGCTCGTCCCGGCGGCCGACTCGGAAGCGCCGCTCGTCCCGGCGGCCGGTTCGGGCGGGTGGTTGCGTTCCGTCGTGTTCACGCCGTCACACCACCCATGCCGCGTCCCGTCTTTCCAGGAAGGCCGTCATCCCCTCCCGGGCCTGGCCGGAGGAGAACAGCCGGGCCGACAGAGCGGTCAGGTCCGCCGCGTCCCGGTCGAATGTCTCCAGCACCCTAGCCGTGAGCAGCCGTTTCGTCTCCGCCAGGGCCTGGGGGCCGGAGCGGCGCAGGCCGTCCAGGACGGGTGCGAGGACCTCGTCCACGTCCTCGGCCGCGGTCGTGAGCAGGCCCAGGCCCACGGCCTCGGCGGGGCCGAAGCGTTCGCCGGTGAGGTAGTAGCGGGCCAGGGCGCGCGGATCGGTGCGCGGGATGACGGGCAGTGAGATCACCGCGGGGGCCACCCCGATCCGTACCTCGGTGAAGGCGAAGGTGGCCGCCGCGGACGATGCCGCGAGGTCGCAGGCGGCGACGAGGCCGAGGCCGCCCGCGCGGACGTGTCCGGTGATCCGGGCGACCACGGGTTTGGGCAGTTCGACGATGGCCCGGAGCAGCCCGACGAAGGCGTCCGGGGCGGGCGGGTCGCGCAGGTCGGCACCCGCGCAGAAGGTGCCGCCGGTGTGGGTGAGGACGACGGCGCGGACGTCCGGGTCCGTCCCGCAGTCGGCGAGGGCCGCGGCCAGTTCGCCGACGAGGGCGGCCGACAGGGCGTTGCGGGTGCCGGTGGAGTCCAGGCTGAGGGTCTCCACGGCACGCGTGCGCGTGCGGGTGATCAATGCGGTCACGGGTGCTCCCTGAACTGCCGTCGCAGGATCTTCCCGGAGGCGGCGCGGGGCACGTCCTCGACGAAGGTGACCTTGCGGACGCGTTTGTAGGGGGCGACGCGTTCGGCGACGTACAGCATGATCTCGTTCTCGGTGGGGCCGTCGGGGGGCCGGCGGACGACGAAGGCGTGCGGTATCTCGTTGCCGTCCTCGTCGCGGGCGCCGACCACCGCCGCGTCGGCTATGCCGGGGTGGGTGAGCAGCAGGGCCTCCAGTTCGGCGGGGGCCACCTGGAAGCCCTTGTACTTGATGAGTTCCTTCACGCGGTCGACGACGAAGAGCCAGCCGTCGGCGTCGACGCGGCCGACGTCCCCGGTGTGCAGCCAGCCCTCGGCGTCGATCATGTCGGCGGTGGCGTCGGGGCGGCCGAGGTAGCCCTTCATCACCTGGGGGCCGCGGATGAGGATCTCGCCCGGCTGGTCGGTGCCGAGGTCCTCGCCGGGGTCGTCCAGGGACACGATCCGCATCTCGGTGCCGGCGATGAGCTTGCCGACCGTGCCGGCCGGGGCCTGCCGCATGCGGTCGAGCGGGACCACGTGGGTGCCGGGCGACAGCTCGGTCATGCCGTACGCCTGTCCGACCGGCGGCAGCCCGAGCCGCTCGCCGCAGGCGGCGGCCAGCCGGGCGTCCAGGGGGGCGGCGGCGCTGATGACGTACTTCAGGCAGGAGAGGTCGTGGCGGTCGACGGCGGGATGACGGGCGAGGGCGAGGACGATCGGCGGGGCGACGTACAGGCCGGTGATGCGGTGGGTCTCGATCGCGGTGAGGAAGGTGTCCAGGTCGAAGCGGGGCAGGACGACCACCGTCGCGCCGTGGCGCAGCGGGGCGTTCATGAGGGCGGTGAGGCCGTATATGTGGAAGAACGGCAGGACGGCGAGGATGCGGTCGCCGGGTCCGGCCGCGACGGCGGGCTCCAGCTGGGCGAGGTTGGTGGCGATCTGCCGGTGGGTGAGCATCACGCCCTTGGGCGTGCCGGTGGTGCCGGAGGAGTACGGCAGGGCGGCGATGTCCTCCACCGGGTCGAGGACGATGTGCGGCTCGGGGGCGGTGGTGGCGAGCAGGCCGGTCAACGAGCGGTGCCCGGGTGCGTGGTCGCACACGAATATCTCCCGTATCCCGCCCGCCAGTTCGGCGGCCCGCCGGGCGGTGGCCAGGAGCGGGGAGACGGTGACGATCCAGCGGGCCGCGCTGTCGGCGAGCTGCTTGGCGAACTCCTCGGCGGTGGCGAGCGGGTGCACCGTGGTGACGGCGGCGCCCGCGCGCGTGGCCGCGTAGAAGGCGGTCGGGAAGGCGATGGTGTTGGGGCTGTGCAGGGCGAGGACGTCGCCCTTGCGGACGCCCGCCTCGGCGAACGCGGCGGCGAGGCGCCGGTGGGACCGGTCCACCTGCTCGTACGTGAGGGTGGTGCCGTCCGTGCCGTCGATCAGCGCGGGGTGATCGCCGAACTCGGCGGCCCGGCCGAGGACGGCCTCGTGGATGGGGAGGTCGACGGGCGGAACGTCTGCGTACTCGCTGCGGAACACGGTTCCTCCGGGACGGTTCGCGGGCTCCTGGGCTGTGCGGCAACTCCCGTCCGCCGCGCTTCGCGCGGCGACGCGCGTTGTCGGGCAGACCCCAGGTCCTGTCCGACGATTCGCGTCGTCGCCCGAAGACGCGAATCGTCGGACAGGGCCTAGTAGGACTTGGGCAGGCCCAGGCTCTGGTGGGAGACGTAGTTGAGGATCATCTCCCGGCTCACCGGGGCGATGCGGGCCACGCGTGCGGCCGTGATCAGCGAGGCGAGCCCGTACTCGCGGGTCAGGCCGTTGCCGCCGAGGGTGTGCACGGCCTGGTCCACGGCCCGCACGCAGGCCTCCCCGGCCGCGTACTTGGCCATGTTGGCGGCCTCGCCGGCGCCCATGTCGTCGCCGGCGTCGTAGAGATGGGCCGCCTTCTGCATCATCAGCCGGGCCAGCTCCAGGTCGATGTGGGCCTGCGCGAGGGGGTGGGCGATGGCCTGGTGGGCGCCGATGGGGGCCTTCCAGACGGTGCGGTCGCGGGCGTACTCGATCGCTTTGCCCAGCGCGTAGCGGCCCATCCCGATGGCGAAGGCGGCCGTCATGATCCGCTCGGGGTTGAGCCCGGCGAACAGTTGCAGCAGACCGGCGTCCTCGTCGCCCACCAGCGCCTCGGCGGGCAGCCGTACGTCGTCCAGGACCAGCTCGAACTGTTTCTCGGCGGCGCTGAGTTCCATGTCGATCGGACGCTTCTGGAAGCCCTCGGCGTCCGTCGGGACGATGAACAGGCAGGGCTTGAGGCGTCCGGTGCGGGCGTCCTCGGTGCGGCCGACGATCAGGACGGCGTCGGCCATGTCGACACCGGAGATGAAGACCTTGCGGCCGGTGAGCAGCCAGTCGGTGCCGTCCCTGCGGGCCGTGGTGGTGATGCGGTGGCTGTTGGAGCCGGCGTCGGGCTCGGTGATGCCGAAGGCCATGAGGCGGGTGCCGTCGGCGATCCCGGGGAGCCACTGCCGCTTCTGGGCGTCGGTGCCGAAGCGTGAGATCACCGTGCCGCAGATCGCGGGTGAGACGACGAGCATGAGCAGCGGGGAGCCCGCCGCGCCCAATTCCTCAAGGACTATGGACAGTTCCGCGATGCCGCCGCCTCCGCCGCCGTACGCCTCCGGCAGGCTGACACCGAGGTAGCCGAGTTTGCCCGCGTCGGCCCAGAGTTCGGTGAGGGGCCTGCCTTCCGCGACGGTGCGGGTGAGGTACTCGCGGCCGTAGCGCCTGCCGAGGGCCGCTACCGCGGACCGTAGTGCCTTGTGCTCTTCGGACTCGATGAGGGTGCTCATGCTTCCTCCGCGTGCGGCTCGGGTGTGGTTGCTCGCGCGGTGCTCCGCGTGGTTAGGACTCGCTGCTGTCGACCACGGCCAGGAGCGTGCCCATCTCGACCTGCTGTCCGGGGACCACCGGCAGCGCCGTCAGCGTCCCGTCGGCCGGTGCCGCGATCTGGTGCTGCATCTTCATCGCCTCCAGCCAGATCAGGGGCCGGCCCGCCTGGACGGCCGAGCCCTCCGCCAGGCCCTCGGCGACGCGTACGACCGTGCCGGGCATCGGCGCGAGCAGGGAGCCGGGGGCGAGCTGGGCGGCGGGGTCGGGGAAGCGGGGCAGGGCGGTCAGGCGGGTCGCGTTGACGAAGACCTGGTCGCCGTGGCGTGCGACGTCGAACGTGCGCCGTACGCCGTCCACTTCGAGGACGACCCTGCGGGCGTCGGCGTGCACGACACGCACCCCGTCCGCCGCGAGCCCCTGCCGGGTGTGCCGGTAGCGGACCTCGTGCTCCTCGCCCGCCATCTCGTACCGCTTGATCTGGGGTTGTGCGGGCACGTTGCGCCAGCCGCCGAACCGGGAGCGGCCGTGGGCGTCGGCGAGGGCGGCGGCCAGGGGCGCGTGGGGGTCGTCGGCCGGTGCCGTCAGGTCGGTCAGGTGACGGTCGTAGAAGCCGGTGTCCATGCGGGCGGTGGTGAACTCCGGGTGCTCCAGGGAGCGCACCAGCAGGTCGCGGTTGGTGACCGGGCCGTGGATCCCGGCCGTCCGGAGGGCACCGGCGAGCCGGCGGATCGCCTCCGCGCGGGTGGGGGCGTGGGCGACGACCTTGGCGACCATCGGGTCGTAGTGGACGCCGATGGCGTCGCCGTCGGTGTAGCCGGTGTCCAGGCGGACGCCGGCCGGTACGGCGAGGCGGTGCAGGACGCCGGTCTGCGGGGCCCAGTCGCGGGCGGGGTCCTCGGCGTAGAGGCGGGCCTCGACGGCATGCCCGCGCGCGGGGGGCGGCTGCGCGGGCAGGGCGTGCCCCTCGGCGATCCGTATCTGTTCCGCGACCAGGTCGACGCCGTGGACCGCCTCGGTGACGGGGTGTTCGACCTGGAGGCGGGTGTTCATCTCCAGGAAGTGCGCGCGTCCGCCGGCGACCAGGAACTCGACGGTGCCGGCGCCGACGTAGGAGACGGCGCGTGCGGCGCGCACGGCCAGTTCCTGGAGCTCCTCGGTGAGCGGGGCGGGCAGGTCCGGCGCGGGGGCCTCCTCGACGACCTTCTGATGGCGGCGCTGGAGGGAGCAGTCGCGGGTGCCGAGCGGCCAGACGGTGCCGTGGGTGTCGGCGAGGATCTGCACCTCGACGTGGCGGCCGCGTTCGACGTACGGCTCCACGAAGACCTCGCCGTCGCCGAAGGCGCTCGCGGCCTCGGCGCGTGCGGACTCCAGCGCGGCCGGCAGTTCCGCCAGGCGGCGCACGACCCGCATCCCGCGCCCCCCGCCGCCCGCGGCCGCCTTCACCAGGACCGGCAGGTCGGCGTCGGTGACCTCGCCCAGCGGCTCCAGCCCCATCAGCCGCTTCGCGCGCGTCTTGGACGCCATGGCCTCGATGGCGTGCGGGGGCGGGCCGATCCAGGTGAGGCCGGCGTCGAGGACGGCCCGGGCGAAGCCGGCGTTCTCGGAGAGGAAGCCGTAGCCGGGGTGCACGGCGTCGGCGCCGGCGGCGAGGGCGCCCTTCACGATCAGGTCGCCGCGCAGATACGTGTCCGCCGGTGCCGCGCCCGGCAGTCGTACCGCCGTCTCGGCCACGCGTGCGTGGAGCGCGTTCTCGTCGGCGTCCGAGTGCACGGCGACGGTCCGGATTCCCAACTCACCGCAGGTGCGGAAGATCCGGCAGGCGATCTCGCCCCGATTGGCGACGAGTACGGTCGAAATCACGTGGTCCCTCACATCCGGAAGACGCCGAAGCCGCCGCGCGCGCCTTCGTAGGGCGCGGTGTGCAGCGCGGACAGGCACAGGCCGAGGACGGTGCGGGTGTCGCGCGGGTCGATGACGCCGTCGTCGTACAGCCGCCCGGACAGGAACATCGGCAGCGACTCGGACTCGATCTGCTGCTCGACCATGGCGCGCAGGGCCGCGTCCGCTTCCTCGTCGTAGGGCTGCCCCTTCGCCGCCGCCGACTGCCGGGCCACGATGGACAGCACGCCGGCGAGCTGCTGCGGGCCCATCACCGCGGACTTGGCGCTGGGCCAGGCGAACAGGAAGCGGGGGTCGTAGGCGCGGCCGCACATGCCGTAGTGCCCGGCTCCGTACGAGGCGCCCATCAGCACCGACAGGTGCGGCACCCGGCTGTTGCTCACCGCGTTGATCATCATCGCGCCGTGTTTGATGATCCCGCCCCGCTCGTACTCCTTGCCGACCATGTAGCCGGTGGTGTTGTGCAGGAACAGCAGCGGGATGTCGCGCTGGTTGGCGAGCTGGATGAACTGGGCGGCCTTCTGCGACTCGGCGCTGAACAGGACGCCCTGCGCATTGGCGAGGATCCCGACCGGATAGCCGTGCAGGGCCGCCCAGCCGGTGACCAGGCTCGTGCCGTACAGCGGTTTGAACTCGTCGAAGTCGGAGGCGTCGACGATCCGGGCGATGACCTCGCGCGGGTCGAACGGGGTCTTCAGATCGCCGGGGACGATCCCGAGGAGTTCGTCGGCGTCGTACCGGGGCGGCTCGGCCGGGCCGGGGTCGGGGTGGGCCTTCCGGTGGTTGAGGCGGGCCACGACCCGGCGGGCCTGGCGCAGCGCGTCGTGCTCGTCCACGGCGAAGTAGTCGGCGAGGCCCGACACGCGCGCGTGCATCTCGGCGCCGCCCAGGGACTCGTCGTCGCTCTCCTCGCCGGTGGCCATCTTCACCAGCGGCGGACCGCCGAGGAACACCTTCGCGCGCTCCTTGACCATGATCACGTGGTCGGACATGCCGGGGATGTAGGCGCCGCCGGCGGTGGAGTTGCCGAAGACGACGGCGACCGTCGGGATGCCGGCGGCGGACAGGCGGGTGAGGTCGCGGAAGATGGCCCCGCCCGGGATGAAGATCTCCTTCTGCGAGGGCAGGTCGGCGCCGCCCGACTCCACCAGGCTGACGCAGGGCAGCCGGTTGGTCAGGGCGATGTCGTTGGCGCGCAGCGCCTTCTTCAGGCTCCACGGGTTGCTGGCACCGCCGCGCACGGTCGGGTCGTTCGCCGTGATCAGGCACTCCACGCCCGCCACCACCCCGATGCCGGTGACCAGGGAGGCGCCCACGGTGTACTCGCTGCCCCAGGCGGCCAGCGGGGACAGTTCCAGGAACGGGGTGTCCGGGTCCAGCAGCAGCTCGATGCGCTCGCGGGCCGGCAGCTTGCCGCGTTCGCGGTGCCGCCGGACGTACTTCTCACCCCCGCCCGCGAGTGCCTTGGCGTGTTCGGCGTCCAGGTCGGCGAGCTTGCCGAGCATGGCCTCGCGGGCCTCCCGGTAGTCGGCGCCCGCGGGGTCCAGGGAGGTGGGGAGAACGGTCACAGCAGGGTCTCCGGGATGTCCAGGTGGCGGGAGCGCAGCCATTCGCCGAGGGCCTTGGCCTGCGGGTCGAAGCGGTGCTGGGCGGCGACGCCGGCGCCGAGGATGCCTTCCACGACGAAGTTCAGGGCCCGCAGGCCGGGGAGCACGTGCCGGGTGACGGGCAGGTCCCGGCTCTCGGGGATCAACCGCCGGAACCGTTCGGTGGTCAGCTCGTGGGCGAGCCACCGCCAGGCCTCGTCCGACCGCGCCCACACCCCGACGTTGGCGTTGCCGCCCTTGTCCCCGCTGCGGGCTCCGGCGACCAGCCCGAGGGGCGCCCGGCGGGTGGGCCCGGCCGGAAGGGGCTCGGGCAGAGGCGGCTGCGGTACGGCGTCCAGAGCGCGCGTCTCCTGGGGCGGCGCCACCGGGATCCGCGTTCCGTCGTGGAGGACGGCCACATGGTCCACGGCACCATGGGGCACGTACACATCCTCGAAGACGCCATAGGGGGCGCCCTTCCCGGGGGGTGCCAGCACATGGAAGCCCGGATAGCTGGCCAGTGCCAGCTCCACGGCGGCCCCGCTGAGCGCCCGTCCCACGACCTGCTGGTCGGGATCCCGTACGACGAGCCGCAGCAGGGCGCTCGCGGTCTCCTCGGTGCCGGCGTCGGCGCGGTCGGTGCGGACGAGGTCCCAACGGACCTCGGCGGGCGTCGACCCGGCCAGTGCCGCGGTGAGCTGCTCGCGCACCAGGGCCGCCTTGGCCTCGATGTCGAGCCCGGTGAGGACGAAGACGACCTCGTTGCGGAAGCCGCCGAGCCGGTTGACCCCGACCTTGAGCGTGGGCGGCGGTGCCTCCCCGCGCACGCCCTCGATCCGCACCCGGTCCGGCCCGTCCTGGCTCAGCCGTACGGTGTCCAGCCGGGTGGTGACATCGGGCCCGGCGTACCGGCCGCCGCCCGTCTCGTAGAGCAGCTGGGCGGTGACCGTGCCGACGTCGACGAAGCCGCCGGTGCCGGGGTGCTTGGTGACGACGCAGCTGCCGTCGGCGTGGACCTCGGCGAGCGGGAAGCCGGGGCGGCGTACGTCCCCCTCGTGGAAGAAGGAGTAGTTCCCGCCGGTCGCCTGGGTCCCGCACTCCAGCACGTGTCCGGCGACGACGGCACCGGCGAGGCGGTCGTACTCCTTCGGCCGCCAGCCGAAGTGGGCGGCGGCGGGCCCGGTGACGAGCGCCGCGTCGGTCACGCGCCCGGTGACGACGATGTCCGCGCCGGCCTTCAGGCACTCGGCGATACCGGAACCGCCGAGGTAGGCGTGGGCGGCGAGGGCACCGGGATACCCGGCGGTCAGCTCGTCGCCCTCGACGTGTGCGACGCGCGCGGGGATCCCCAACCGCTCGGCCAACCCCCGTACGGCCGAGGCGAGTCCGGCCGGGTTCAGGCCGCCCGCGTTGGTGACGATCCGCACCCCGCGCTCGTGGGCGGGGCCGAGGCAGTCCTCCAACTGGCGCAGGAAGGTGCGCGCGTAGCCGGCGCCGGGGTCCTTCAGCCGGTCCCGGGCGAGGATCAGCATGGTCAGCTCGGCGAGGTAGTCGCCGGTGAGGACGTCGACCTCGCCGCCGGTGAGCATCTCGCGCAGGGCGTCGGCGCGGTCGCCGTAGAAGCCGGAGAAGTTGCCTATGCGCAGGGCGTTCACCGCTCGGTCGCCTTCGGCGGGCGGCCGGTGCCGGGCGGGCCCGCGAAGGCCTGCGCGATGTCCAGCCAGCGGTCCGCGTCCGGGCCCGTGGCGGTCAGGGCGAGGTCGGCGCGGTGGGCGCGCTGGGTGACCAGCAGGCAGAAGTCGAGGGCGGGGCCGGCGACGCGCTGGGGTGCGTCCTCGGGGCCGTACGCCCACAGCTCCCCGGAGGGTGCGGTCAGTTCCACCCGGAACGCGTCGGCGGGCGGTGTGAGGCCGTGGACGGTGTAGGCGAAGTCGCGCGTACGGACCCCGAGCCGGGCCACATGCCTGAGCCGGTCGGTGGGTGGGCGCATCACACCCAGGGCTTCGGCGACGTCCATGGCGTGGGCCCAGGTCTCCATGAGCCGAGCGGTCGCCATGGAGGCGGCGGCCATGGGTGGCCCGTACCAGGGGAAGCGGGCGCCGGGTGCCGCCGCGCGCAGCGCCCGGTCCAGCTCGGCGCGTCCTGCCCGCCAGGTGGAGAGGAGTTCGGCGGGAGCGAGCCGGGCGCCCTGCTCGGCACCCTCGTCCACGAACGAGTCCGGGGCGGCGAGCGCCTTCTCCACCAGCGCCCGGAAGGCACCGGCATCCGTGACGGCCAGCAGCGCCGAGTGGTCGGTCCAGGCGAGGTGCGCGATCTGGTGCGCGACGCTCCAGCCGGGCGCGGGCGTCGGCAGGGCCCATTGCTCGGGGCTCAACTCGGCCACGAGCAGGTCGAGTTCGTCGCTCTCGGCACGCAGGTCGTCGATGACGGGCGTCGGGTCGGCCATGGGGGGAGCATGGCAGCGGGGCAGAAAACAATCAAGCGTGCTTGCATGAATTTGTGGCCGGCAGTCACCCGGGGCGGGGCCGGTGCGCCGGCGGTTGTCCATGGCGGGGTCAGCTCATGCCGCAGAGCCTGGTCGCGGTGGTGACGCAGGCGGCGATGAAGGCGCCGTCATGGCCCGTTCCCCGGCATCGCGCGCCTAAATGGCGCGCGTCGGGAGCGGGTTGCGCAGTACCGTCGCCCGGTGACCGGTGATGACGGGTACTTCGGGGAAGTGGTCGCGGCGCGGTACGACCAGACGTCCGCTGAGATGTTCGAGGCCGCGGTCGTGGGGCCGGCCGTGGAGTTTCTCGCGGGGCTCGCCGGGGAGGGCGGCCGGGCGCTCGAACTCGGCGTCGGGACCGGGCGGATCGCGCTGCCGCTGGTGCGGCGCGGTGTCGAGGTGCACGGGATCGAGTTGTCCCGCGCGATGGTGGAGCGGCTGCGGGCCAAGCCCGGCGGTGACGCGGTCGGGGTGACGATCGGGGACTTCGCGACCACGAAGGCGGACGGCACCGGTGCCTTTACCGTCGCCTACCTCGTCTACAACACGATCATGAACCTGACCTCGCAGGACGCCCAGGTCGAGTGCTTCCGCACCGTCGCGGGGCAGCTCGCGCCCGGCGGCTGCTTCGTCGTCGAGGTCGGGGTGCCGGATCTGCGCCGGCTGCCGCCCGGGCAGGACGCGGTGCCGTTCCGGGTGGACGGCGGGCGGCTGGGGTTCGATCTCTACGACGTGCCGACCCAGTCGGTCACCTCGCACCATGTCGAGGTCGTGGACGGCCGCGGTACGCACCTGGAGATTCCGTTCCGGTACGTGTGGCCGGCCGAGCTGGATCTCATGGCCCGGCTCGCGGGGCTGCGGCTGCGTGAGCGGTGGGACGGCTGGACCCGGGAACCCTTCACCGCCGCGAGCCGGCAGCACGTGTCGGTGTGGGAGAAGCCGGCGGACTGACTCACGCGGGGGCGGCGGCCGGTA
>NZ_JBEOTD010000001.1:145625-217719 GCF_040426375.1 Streptomyces sp. NPDC096012 | reverse complement strand
CCCGGAGGAAGCGGGCCACCCTGCTCGGAGGACGCAGACTCACTCCGGCGGGGGCGGCGGCCGGTACCGGAGGAAGCGGGCCACCCTGCTCGGAGGACGCAGACTCACTCCGGCGGGGGCGGCGGCCGGTACCGGAGGAAGCGGGCCACCCTGCTCGGAGGTCCGGCCCGGCACACGTCGCTGCCGCCGGACCGAAGCGTTCATCGACACCGGGCACGACAGCGCCGGGAGCGAGGCCCCGACCGCGTGATGCACGTGGTCCCGGTGATCCCTGTGAGCCACGTGATCCCTGTGAACCCTGTGAGCCACGTAATCCGGCGAATCACGCGATCCGCGCGATCCCGGCGAACCACGCGATCCGCGTGATCCCCGGTCTCCCGGGTCTCCCGGGTCTCCCCGACCTCCCCCGGTCTTTCCGATCTCCCGGATCTCCCCCTCTCCCCCGTCTCCCCGGTGATCCCCGATCTCCCGGATCTCTCCCGTCTCCCCCGTGATCCTTGATCATGCTCGCCACCCGCGCCGCGGGCGATTCCGCGACGCCGGGAACCCGCGGCCGCGGACACGGCGCGTCAGCACTCACCGGGCCCCCGGGCACCTCCGCACCGCCCGGCCGCACAGACCCCGCTTCACCCGGTTGGAGGCCATGGCCGGGCCGGACGGCGGCCGGCCGTGAAAGCTGATGCAGCACAGGCTCCCGAGAAAGGCGAGGCCGGAATGACGGAATCCGTGCTCCATGGTTCACGGCGCCGAATACGGCGCACCCGCGTCGCGGCAGCGGGGTTCGCCGCCGCCGCTCTGTGCGCGGGTACGGTCGCCCCGGCCCTTGCGGTCGGTGACGCAGGCGGCGAGAAGCCCACCATCGTGCTGGTGCACGGCGCCTTCGCGGACGGCTCCAGCTGGAACGGGGTGATCAAACAACTGGAGCGCCAGGGCTACAGGGTCATGGCCCCGGCCAACCCGCTGCGCGGGCTGTACAGCGACTCGGCCTACCTCGCCTCCGTGCTGAAGAGCATCAAGGGCCCGATCGTGCTGGCCGGCCACTCCTACGGCGGAGCCGTGATCAGCACGGCCGCGGCCGGCAACCCCCAGGTGAAGTCCCTGGTGTACATCTCGGCGCTGATGCCCGACGTGGGCGAGAGCGGTATGTCACTGGCCGGCCGCTTCCCCAGCGCCCTCGGCACCGCCACCCAGGCCGTGTCCTACCGGGCGGGCGGCGGCGTCAGCGGGACCGACCTCTACATCAAGCGCGACAAGGTGCACCCGGTCTTCGCCGCCTGCCTCCCGGCGAGCCAGGCGAACCTGCTGGCGGGCACCCAACGGCCCGTCGCCACCACCGCGTTCTCCGAGACGGCCAAGGTCGCGGCCTGGAAGACCATCCCGTCGTGGGCGCTCGTCGCCCGGCAGGACATGGCCGTCAACCCGGCCCAGGAACGGTTCGAGGCCAAGCGCGCCCACTCCCACACGGTGGAGATCGACTCCTGCCACGTGTCGCTGGTCGCGCAACCCGGCGCCGTCGCCAACCTGATCCTCCAGGCCGCCACCGCCGCCGGCGCCGCCACCACCGTCGCCACCACCACCGCGAGCGGATCCGACCGCCCGGCGCTCGCGAACACCGGCTCGGCGTGGCGCTCCGCGGCCGTGACCGGTCTCGCCGGTGCCTCCGTGGCCACCGGCATCGCGGTCGTCCTCCTCGGCCGCCGGCTGCGCCGCACGCACTGACCCCACAGGGCTGTCAGGCAGTGCACCGGGGGGTCCTAGAGTGGCCTGATGTTCGATCGGTTGGAGATCAGGGTGCTGCCGCGGGGACCACGCTTCCCTGCCCAACTTCGCTTCCGGGTCAACGGCGAGGACGTCGTGGAACAGGCGGTCGGCACCGGGGGCCGCGGACCGCTTGCGGCGGAAGCGTTGCCCTTCGGTCTCCCCAGCCCGCTACGAGCGACCCGCGAGCCGTGCCGGGTGCGGTTGGGTGAGCCGGAGTGCACCGGGGGATGCTGCGGCTTCCTCTCTGTGGTCGTGCAGCGCATCGGGGACGTCGTCCACTGGTCGGACTGGCAGGTTCCGCGCGTGGGGGCCCGGCCGTCGGAGTTCGACTTCGACGCGAGCGAGTACGACGCGGAAGTGGCCCGCGCCGAGGCTGATCCCTGGCGTCGGTACTCGGCGTAGCCTGGCCGGCTGCGCCGGAACAGGGTCCACCCCGCTGGGGGGTGCGATCCGGCGGCAACGGCTCGATTCGCGCCCACGGCATATCGGTCGATGCCACGTCCAGCGTGGCGAGGCGACCAGGGGAAGGTGGCGGTCCGAAAGCAGCCGCCTAGGCCTCCGGGGCCCGGAGCGGTGTCCTGGAGCGGCCGACCTGTGTGCGCACGGCGCCGACGCTCGCCGCGATGACCAGGGCTATCGCGGCGGCCTCCGCGGCGGACAGGGACTGGTCGAGGATGAGGAAGCCGGCCGTCGCCGCGATGGCCGGTTCCAGGCTCATCAGGATGGCGAAGGTGGAGGCGGGCAGCCGGCGCAGGGCCAGCAGTTCGAGGGTGTAGGGCAGCACCGAGGAGAGCAGGGCCACCGCCGAGCCCAGGGCGATGGTCGTGGGGTCGAGCAGGCGCGTGCCCGCCGTGGCTATGCCGATGGGCAGGAACAGCACGGCCGCGACCGCCATGGCCAGCGCCAGACCGTCCGCCTGCGGGAAGCGGCGGCCTGTACGCGCACTGAAGACTATGTACGCCGCCCACATGGTGCCGGCACCCAGGGCGAAGGCGACACCCGTGGGGTCGAGGTCGCTGAAGCCTCCGCCGCCGAGCAGGAAGACGCCCGCGAGCGCGAGGGCCGCCCAGAGCGCGTTGATCGCCCGGCGGGAGGCCAGGACCGACAGGGTCAGCGGGCCGAGGACCTCCAGGGTGACTGCGGGACCCAGCGGGATACGGGCGACCGCCTCGTAGAAGAGGCCGTTCATCGCGCCCATGGTGATGCCGAACACGATCACCGTGCCCCAGTCGGCGCGGGAGTGTCCCCGCAGCCTGGGGCGGCACACGAGCAGGAGGACCACGGCCGCCGCGAGCAGTCGCAGGGTCACCACCCCGGACGCGCCGGCCCGGGGCATCAGCGTCACCGCGAGGGCCCCGCCGAACTGCACCGAGACACCGCCCGCCAGCACCAGCCCGACCGGGCCGAGCGCACGCAGACGGCGCGGGGCGCCACCGGGGGACGCGGGTGCGGCCTGGGTCGGGGAGGTGGCGCTGGGCGTGCTCACGGGCGGTCCTGGGCTGGCTCGGGGATCAGGTCGCGTTCATCTCGCTGTACTGCTCAGTCCAGGGTAGTAGACCTGGTCAGGAGCGTAAACCCTTGATGTAACTGTCCTGGATGCTGAGACGCGCGGTGTTCGGATGGCGGGAACGGCTCAGCGCCGGGTCATGTAGACGTCGAGTGCCTTGTGCAGCAGCCGGTTCAGCGGGTAGTCCCACTCCCCCACGTACTCCACGGCCTCCCCGCCCGCGCCGACCTTGAAGCGGAGCAGTCCGAGCAGGTGGTTCGACTCCTCCAGGGTGTCGGTGATGCCCCGGAAGTCGTAGACGTGGGCGCCGAGTTCATGGGCGTCGCACATCATGCGCCACTGCATCGCGTTGTTGGGCTGCACCTCGCGCTTGCGGCCGGTGGAGGCGCCGTAGGAGTACCAGACGTGGCCGCCGACGATCAGCATGGTGGCGGCGGCGAGCACCTCCCCGTCGTGGTGGGCGAGGTACAGCCGCATCCGGTCGGGGTGTTCGGTGGTGAGGGCGGTCCACATCCGCTGGAAGTACGGCAGCGGGCGCGGGACGAACCGGTCCCGCTCGGCCGTCTCGGTGTAGAGGCCGTAGAAGACAGGCAGGTCGTCGTAGCCTCCCCGGACGATCTTCACGCCCGCCTTCTCGGCCTTCTTGACGTTGCGCCGCCACTGCTGGTTGAGCCCGCGCTGGACGTCCTCCAGCGACCGTCCCGCGAGCGGCACCTGGCACACGTACCGCGGCTGGCCCGCGGCGAAGCCGTCCTCCTGGCCGGGTTCGCTCTGCCGCCAGCCCATCGCGCGCAACCGGTCGGTGAGGTCGAGGGCCCCCTGCTCGTACGACGTCGGCGCCACCTGCCCCAGCCGGTGCGCGCCGGGGTCGGCGATCGCAGCCTTGACCGCGTCGGGACTCCACCGGCGCGCCACCACGGGCGGCCCCATCTTCACCGAGAAGGCGCCCCGGCTCTTCAGATGGGCCAGCATCGGCCGGAGCCGGTCTTCCAGCCCGGACGCGGACCAGTCGATGACCGGCCCCTCCGGCAGATAGGCCAGATACCGCTTCAGTCCGGGCAGCGGCCGCAGCAGCACCAGCCCCACCCCGGCGAGCCGCCCGTCCGCCTCGAACCATCCGAGGCTCTCCGCCCGCCAGTCGGGCTTCACCTCGCCCCACGACGGCATCTGCAGATGGCTGGCGGAGGCGAGCCCGGCCACGTGGGCGAGATGCTCGGCGCGGCTGATCGGGCGGACGGTGAGGCTCATGCGCGTGGCTCCTCGAAGCTCGACGGTCACCCGGAAGTCGCGGGGCGTCTCACCCTACGAATCACCCCCGGCCGTCCTTCGGTCCCCACGCCGCCAGCACCTCGGTGTCCGTCGCCCGCGCGCGCAGGAAGTAGTCCGCCCACGCCTCGATCTCCGGATAGCCGCACTCCCGGACCAGCCGGTCCACCGCCGCCTCCGTGTCGTACGGCGTCACGCGCAGGTCGGTGCCGGGGCCGAGGAGGCACCAGTGGGCGCCCGGGCGGCCGTACGGCATGCCGACGCTGCCGGGGTTGACCACCAGGCGGCCGTGGGCGAGCCGGACGTAGGGCATGTGGGTGTGGCCGCAGACCACGGTGCCGACGTGTGGGGACAGGCCGGTGAAGACCTCCGCCCAGCGGTCGGGCCGGGAGTCGACCAGTACCAGCTCCTCGTCGTCGCGCGGGGTGGCGTGGCAGAACAGCACCGTGCCGAGGCCGCGAATGCTCAGGGTGAGCGACGTGGGCAGCGCGGCGAGGAAGTCCACCTGCTCCTCGGTGAGGGCCCGTGCCGCGAAGGGGCCGATGGGGTCGGGGATCTCCGTCCGCTCGCCCCGGCGGTACTCCACCAGCTCGCGGTCGGCGTTCCCGCCGATCCACAGCACCCGTTCGCCCTGTGCCCGCAGCAGCCCGAGCACCTCGGCGGGCTGCGGGCCCGCCGTGATGTCACCGGTGAGCACGATCCGGTCGGCCGCGGCGACCTCGGGCTCCGCCAGCACGGCCTCCAGCGCGGGCAGTACGCCGTGGATGTCGGAGAGGACGGCCACGCGGCCGTGCTCCTCGGTCATGCCGGTCCCCCGTTCTCCTGTGCCTCGTCCAGTGCCTGTGCCAGCACCTCCGCCAGGTGCCGTCCTCTCACCCCCGCCAGCTGTTCGAGCTGCGTCCGGCAGGAGAAGCCGTCCGCGAGGACCACCGTGCCCGGCGGTGCCTGACGCACCGACGGCAGCAGCTGTTCCTCCGCGCAGGTCCGTGACACCTCGAAGTGGCCCTTCTCGAAGCCGAAGTTGCCGGCGAGGCCGCAGCAGCCTCCGCTCAGCTCGCCGGCGAGGCCCGCGGACTCGCGCAGCCGGCGGTCGGGGGCGTCGCCGAGCACCGCGTGCTGATGGCAGTGGGTCTGGCCGGCGACCGGGCGGTTCACGGCGGGCGGGGCCCAGTCGGGGGCGTATCGCTCCAGGACCTCGGCGAAGGTGAGGACCGCCGAGGCGAGCCGGGCCGCCCGGGGGTCGTCGGGCAGCAGCTCGGGCAGGTCGGTGCGCAGGGCCGCGGCGCAGCTCGGCTCCAGGACGACGACCGGGACCCGGGCCCGCAGCACCGGCTCCATCAGGTCCAGCGTGCGGCGCAGTACCGCACGGGCGCGGTCGAGCTGGCCGGTGGAGACGTAGGTCAGGCCGCAGCAGACGCGGGCCCGGCGGGCGGCGAGCAGCGCGGTCGCCGGACCTGATCTGCCGTCCCCGATCGCTCCGCCGCGCGGGACCAGCGTCGGCGGAAGGGCCACCCGCAGCCCGGCGTCCTCCAGCACCCGCACCGCGGCCCGGCCGACGGAGGGCGAGAGATGCTCGGTGAAGGTGTCCGGCCACAGGACGACCAGGTCCCGGGACGGCGCCTGCACCGGGTTCCCGGGGCCGCCCTCGGCCAGGGCTTCCCGGCCGTCCCGGACGGAGTCCTCCGCACCCCGCGCAGGCTCTCTCCGGCGCCACCAGGCCGTGAACGTCTGTGGCGCCAGCCGGGGCAGCCGGCGCTCCGGTGCGATGCCGCCCAGGCGTTTGGCGGCGGACGCCAACGGCCGGACCGACGCGAGCGCGTTGAGCAGCGGGGCCGTGCGGGTGCGGGCGGCCAGGCGCAGCCACTCCGGCAGCCGGCCCATGCTGTGGTGGGCGGCGGGGCGGCGTCGGCCGGCGTAGTGGTGGTGCAGGAACTCGGCCTTGTAGGTGGCCATGTCCACGCCGACCGGGCAGTCCGAGCGGCAGCCCTTGCAGGACAGGCAGAGGTCGAGCGCGTCCCGGACCTCCGTGGACCGCCAGCCGTCGGTGACCAGCTCGCCCGCGAGCATCTCGTGCAGCAGCCGGGCCCGGCCGCGCGTGGAGTGCTCCTCCTCGCCGGTCGCACGGTAGGAGGGGCACATCACGGCGGGGCCGGCGGCCGTGGTCGTACGGCACTTGGCCACGCCCACGCAGCGGCGGACCGCCGCGCCGAAGTCGCCGCCGTCGGCCGGATAGCCGAAGGCCACGTCGACCGGGCGGCGGGGCAGGACGGCGAAGCGGAGGTTGGTGTCGAGGGGCGCCGGGCGGACCAGCATGCCGGGGTTGAGCAGGTCGTCGGGGTCCCAGACGGCCTTGGCGCGCTCGAAGAGGGCCACCGTCCGCGCGCCGTACATCCGCGGCAGCAGCTCGGCGCGGGCCTGCCCGTCGCCGTGCTCCCCGGACAGCGAGCCGCCGTGCGCCACCACCAGGTCGGCGAGGTCCTCGGAGAAGCGGCGGAAGCGGCCGACACCGGCCTCGGTGAGCAGGTCGAAGTCGATGCGGACGTGGATGCAGCCGTCGCCGAAGTGGCCGTAGGGCGTGCCGCGCAGGCCGTGGGCCGACAGCAGCGCGCGGAAGTCGCGCAGGTAGGCGCCGAGCCGGGCGGGCGGCACCGCGCAGTCCTCCCAGCCCGGCCAGGCCTCGCTGCCGTCCGGCATGCGGGTCGCCGTGCCGCTCGCGTCCTCCCGGATCCGCCACAGGATCCGCTGGGCCGCGACGTCCGTCACCACCAGGGAGTCGACCACGTCCGCCGCGCGCACGACGGCCTCCGCACCCGCCCGTGCCTCGGCCGCCGACCCACCGCCCGTCTCCACGAACAGCCAGGCACCGCCCCGCGGCAGCCCGGCCGGTGCCCGCACCAGGTCGGCCGCCATCCCCTCGACCGTCAGCGGGCGGTACGGCAGCAGACCCGCGGCGGCCTCGGCGGCGGCGCTCTCGTCCCCATAGGCCAGCACCGCCAGCGCACGCGCGCGGGGCGCCTCCACCAGGCGGACGGCCGCCTCGGTCAGGATGCCGAGGGTGCCCTCCGAGCCGCAGAAGGAGCGGGCGACGTCGGCACCCTTCTCGGGCAGCAGGGCGTCCAGCGCATACCCGGAGATACGGCGGGGCAGGTCGGGGAAGCCGGTGCGCAGGCGGGCCAGTTCGCCTTCCACCAGCTCCCGCAGGCCCTGCGGCGCCCCCGCCCAGTCCCGCCCGAGCCGCAGCCGGTGGCCGCGCGCGGTGATCACGGACAGCTCCCGCACGCTGTCCGCGGTCGTGCCCCAGGCGACGGAGTGCGAGCCGCACGAGTTGTTGCCGATCATCCCGCCGAGCGTGCAGCGGCCGTGCGTCGAGGGGTCCGGGCCGAACCGCAGACCGTGCGGGGCGGCGGCCTCCTGGAGCCGGTCGAGGACGAGACCGGGCTGCACGACGGCCGTGCGCGTGCCCGGATCCAGCTCCAGCAGGCCGTTCATGTGCCGGGTGAAGTCCAGCACCACGCCCGTGCCCGTCGCCTGCCCGGCGATCGACGTGCCGCCACCGCGCGCCACGACCGGCACCCCGCGCGCCCGGCACACCTCCAGCACGGCGGCCACGTCCTCGGCGTCCCGCGGGGCGACCACTCCCAGCGGGACCCGCCGGTAGTTGGACGCGTCCATGGTGACCAGCGCCCGGGCGGTGACGTCGAACCCGACCTCGCCCCGGACGGCCCCGCGCAGTTCACCCGCAAGATCTGTCATGCGTCCAGGATGCATCCGGCCACGGACAGTCACCGAGACTTTTCCACAGTCCCGTCCCTATCGTCGTACAACCTCACAAGTCCACGGCTCGGCGCTCTCGTCTCATCGGACGGACACCGTTCCACGCGGGTTTCCCCCAGCGGTTAACCTCCTTCCGTGGCCGACATCCAGATCCCCGCAGACATCAAGCCCGCCGACGGACGGTTCGGCGCTGGCCCCTCCAAGGTGCGGACCGAGGCGCTGGACGCCCTCGCCGCCACCGGCACGTCTCTCCTGGGTACCTCCCACCGTCAGGCGCCCGTGAAGAACCTGGTGGGCAAGGTCCGCGAGGGCATCTCCGAGCTGTTCTCGCTGCCCGACGGCTACGAGGTGGTCCTCGGCAACGGCGGCTCCACCGCCTTCTGGGACATCGCCACCCACGGCCTGATCGAGAACAAGTCGCAGCACCTCACCTTCGGCGAGTTCTCCTCCAAGTTCGCCAAGGCGGCCAAGCTCGCCCCCTGGCTGGCCGAGCCGACCGTCATCTCCTCCGACCCCGGCACCCACCCCGAGGCCCGTGCCGAGTCGGGTGTCGACGTCTACGGCTTCACCCACAACGAGACCTCCACCGGTGTCGCCATGCCGATCCGGCGCGTGGCCGGCGCCGACGAGGGCGCGCTCGTCCTGGTGGACGCCACCTCCGGCGCGGGCGGCCTCCCGGTCGACGTCTCCGAGACCGACGTCTACTACTTCGCCCCGCAGAAGTCCTTCGCCTCCGACGGCGGCCTGTGGATCGGCGTCTTCTCGCCGGCCGCGATCGAGCGCGCCGAGCGCGTGCACGCCTCGGGCCGCCACGTCCCGGAGTTCTTCTCGCTCCCGACGGCGATCGACAACTCCCGCAAGAACCAGACGTACAACACCCCGGCCCTCGCCACGCTCTTCCTCCTGAACGAGCAGCTGGAGTGGCTCAACGGCCAGGGCGGCCTCGCCTGGTCCACGGCCCGTACGAAGGACTCCTCGACGCGCCTGTACAACTGGGCGGAGGAGTCGAAGTACGCCACCCCGTTCGTCACCGACCCGGCCAAGCGCTCGCAGGTCATCGGCACGATCGACTTCTCCGACGAGATCGACGCGGCCGCCGTCGCCAAGGTGCTGCGCGCGAACGGCGTCGTGGACACCGAGCCGTACCGCAAGCTCGGCCGCAACCAGCTGCGCGTCGCCATGTTCCCGGCGATCGACCCGGCGGACGTCGAGGCGCTGACGAAGTGTGTCGACTACGTGATCGAGAAGCTGTAGCCGTTCCGGACAGCGAGGGGCGCCCGGCGACATCCTGCCGGGCGCCCCTCGGCGTACAACCTTTCGGGATCGCCGGGGGTCGTCTCTGAGTTCGTACGTCTGTCCTGGAGAGGTACCCATGTCCCGGCCCCACCCCCAACGCTCCCGGCGTTCCGCCGCCCTGGGCGCCGCCGCCGTCGTGGCCGCCCTGGCCGGTGGTCTGCTCATCGCCGTGCCCGGCGGCGCGAGTGCCGCCCCCTCGCGTCTCGCCGACGACTTCAACGGTGACGGCTACCGCGATCTGGCGATCGGTGCCCCGGGCGCCGTCGCGGGCGGCAAGGCCAAGGCGGGTGCCGTCGTGGTCGAGTACGGCTCGGCGAGCGGTATCAGCGCCGCCCGCCACAAGACCACCACCCAGGAATCCTCCGGCGTCCCGGGCACCTCGGAGACCTCCGACCGCTTCGGTACCGAACTCGCGCACGGCGACCTCGACGACGACGGCTACGCCGACCTCGTCGTCGGCACACCGCAGGAGGACGTCGGCGGCGATGCCGACGGCGGTTCGGTCACGATCCTGTGGGGCGGCAAGTCCGGCCTGTCGGGCGGTACCACGGTCGCCGACCCGAACCCGTCCGGGCACGACCTGTTCGGCCAGTCACTCGCCGTCGGGGACTTCACCGGTGACGGGAGGACCGACCTGGCGGTCGGTTCCACCGGCAAGGACGTGTGGATCTTCAAGGGCGGTTTCACCAGGTCCCACGGCGCCGCCGGGAAGCTGCGCCTCGACACCCGGATCGAGCCCGGCGCGTTCCCCCGCGGCGCCGTCCAGCTCGCCTCCGGCGACTTCGACGACGACCGCACCGACGACCTGGTGGTCGCCTCCTCCGCGGGCAACTTCGTCTACCTGGGCACCCCGGCCGGGCCGGCGTTCCAGACCGAGGCGGGCCCGGGGTACGCGGGCGCGCTCACCGTCGCGGACTTCGACCGCGACGGGCACGACGACCTGGTCGTCGGGACCGACTTCGTCTCCGTCACGGACCAGACGGCGAAGGGCGGCTACGCCACCGTGTTCTACGGCGGTACGGCGGGCGTCGACCCCGCCCGCAACGCCGTCTTCAGCCAGGACACGGCAGGAGTGCCGGGAGTGGACGAGTCCGACGACTCCTTCGGCGCCGCCCTCGCCGCCGGCGACGTCGACGGTGACGGCTACCCGGACCTCGCCGTCGGCGCCGACTTCGAGTCCATCGGCGCCGCGCAGCACACCGGCAACGTCTGGGTGCTGCGCGGCGGCGCCTCCGGCCTGACGGGAAGCGGCGCCCAGTCCTTCCACCAGAACACCCCCGGCGTCCCGGGCGCCGACGAGTCCTCGGACATGTTCGGCGACGCCGTCCACCTCGCCGACCACAACAGGGACGGGCGCGCCGAGCTGTCGGTGGGCGCGGGCGGCGAGAACAGCGACGACGGTGCCGTATGGGTGCTGCGCGGCTCCACCAAGGGCATCACGACCACCGGCGCGGTGAGCTTCGCCGCCACGACCGTGGGCATCGGCAGGTCGGGCGACGACCCCATGTTCGGGCGCGCCTTCTCGGGCTCCTGACCGACGGCTCCCCACGGCGAAGGGCGCTCGGCGGTGACCCGCCGGGCGCCCTCCCACCTGCGTGCGGCGCGTCAGCCGAACTGGCCCACGAAGGCCTGCCAGGTCTCACGCGAGACGGTGAGGAGGGGGCCGGTGGGCTGCTTGCTGTCGCGGACGGCTCGACCGTGGTCGGCGGTGGGAGCCACCTCTACGCAGTCGCCTTGCTGTGCGGAGTACGACGACTTCTGAAAGGTGCCCACAACCTCGGTCACAATCACTCTTCCTTCGTGCTCCGCAGTACGTCCCGGATGAGTCGCGCGCTCGCGTCCGGCGCCAGTGCTGCCGATCGTAGTAGGTCGAACGCATTGCCGTAAGCGGCGAGATCCTCGGGCGCCTCCAGTACGGACGTGCCTCTCAGGTTCTCCATCGCCACGGCCTCGACTTTCGGGTCGGAGTCGAAGCTGAAGGAGGAGAACGCCGGGATCGAGCCCACCAGCGCTCCCGCACTGAGCGGTAGAACCTGCACGGTGACGTTCTTCCTCTTCATCGCGGCGAGGATCGCGGACAGTTGTTCCCGGTGGGCGTCGATGCTCACCAACGGGTGCACGACGGCCACCTCCCAGAACACGGCGGCGTAGGAGGCCCCACCCTCCCCGATCTTGGCCTGCCGCGCCTCCCGGACTCTGACCAACTGCTCCAGCACCTCCGGAGCGACGTAGTCGGGCCCAGCCGCGATAATGCCCTCCGCATAGGCCGGAGTTTGCAGCAGCCCCGGCACCAACGCGGGCTGCCATTGGCGGATGTAGGTCGCGTCGTCCTCCAACGCGATGTGGTCCAGGTAGTCCGGGCGCAGATGTTCCGCGTGCTCGAGCCACCAACCCCGATTCCTCGAATGCTTGGCCAACTCTTCCAGCTTGGACCGTACTTCGGGGTCGTTCACGCCGTAGGCATCCAGCAGCAGCCGCACCTCGATGACACGCGCCGTGACATGGCCGCTCTCAAGTCGGCTGACCCTGGCCTGACTCGCCGCGATGATCTCGGCGGCCTGCGGCTGGTCCAGCTTGGCGGCCAGTCGGTACTGCCTGAGTGCCGTACCCAGTCGCCTGCTGCGTACGGTCGGCCGTCCCCCTGCGGGCATGGGACCTCCCCTCTCCGCCGGCCACGATGCCACACCGTCACCAGCACCGAGAGCACATCACTCGATCGAGTGGTCGAGTGAATGCATTCACTTGAGAGGGTTGTTAACCCGCCGCATGCGGCCCTAGCTTCGGCCCATGCCCACAACCGAAACCTTCCGCATCCCCAAGCACCGAAGGCACGTGCCGGCCGCCCGGCAGCGCTTACGCAAGGTCCTCGCGGACTGGGGCGTCACCGACGAACTCGCCGACGCCGTGACCCTCTTGGCGAACGAACTCGTCACCAACGCCGTGACCCACTGCCGCGTCTCGCACGCCCAGGTCGGGGTCACGCTCACCCGCAGCGGACCGGCGCTGGTCCTGGAGGTGTCCGACCCGGACCGGGACGCGCTCCCCCGCCCTCACGACTCCGGACCGGACGAGGAGGGCGGCCGCGGGCTGGCGCTCGTGGCGGCGCTGGCCGACGCCTGGGGATGCCGGCAGGAGCCGTACACGAAGTGCGTGTGGGCCCGGTTCGCCCTCGGGAGGACGGAGAGGGCGCATGTTCCGGCCGCTCGCTGACGCGCTCGTCCGCGTCTTCACCACCCGCCCCCGGCCGCGCGAAGCGGACCTCGCGCGGGAGGTACGGACACCGGACCCGTACGTGTGGCGGCTTCCCAGTCCCTACGAGGCGCGCTGGCGCCGGTGGTTCGAACGCTCCCGTGCGGCGGGCCGCTACCTGCCCCCGCCGCTCGACGAGGACTGCTGGCGGATCCCGCCCGACGCCCCAGCGCCTTCCTGGCACACCGAGGACGACGTGGTACGGCCGTACGTCCTCAGACCTTGATACTCCGGCGGACGCGCGCGATCACCTGCCGGGCCTCGGCACCGGACACCGCCGACTTCAGCGAAGGTGTCCCGGACACCGCGATACAGGGCGACCGTTTCCGCCTCGTCGAGCCGGAGTCCGCGTCCCTCTCCCCGGCGCCTGATGGCGTGTTCGCCCCACAGCGTCAGGCCTCCCCTGCCCCCTCGGAGAGGCCCCTCGGCCCCGGCGCATCCCGGCCGGCAGGCTGTTCACCCCCGGCGGCGGCGTCTGCTCAGGGCGAAGAGGGTGAGTGCTCCGGCGGCGAGGACGACCGCGCCGATCTTGACGCCGGTGCCGCCCGAGGCGTCGTCGGCGCTACCGGAACCGCCGCCCCCCGCGGGCGACTCGGCGGCGGGCCGGTCCGGCGCGTCCTCCGCCTGCACCGCGCTGCGCGCGCCCTCGCTGCCGTACATCAGCTTCGTGCCGTCGACGGAGTACGACACCGACTCCCCCTGCCCCTGCAACGGCACGTCCAGGCTGCCCCTGCGCCGGATCCGGCCGCCGTTCCAGTCGTAGAGGATGCCGCCGAAGTAGCCGCGCACGGCGAGGTGCCGGCCGTCCGGGGAGAACGCGGCGTCCGTGGCCCAGAGGTCGACCGGGGCGATCGGCCTGAAGATGTTGGCGCCGGACGTGGAGAGGGAGGCCGGGCCCTCGTACAGGTGCCCGCCGTCCTCCTTCTTGTCGACGATGTAGACGCGCCCGGTCTTCGGGTGGACGAGCAGCGACTCCGCGTCGCGCGGCCCGTTCTCGTACTTCACGACGTACTGCGTGGCCGTGACCGTCTGGTCCTTCAGCACCTTCGGCTCGGGCAGCCGGTAGATCCACACGTACGGCCACTTGCCGCCGAGGTTGTCGCCGATGTCGCCGGCGTAGATCTCGTTGTGCGGGCCGATCGAGATGGCCTCGACGTCACGCGGGGACCCGATGCCGCGCAGGGTGAGCCGGGCGACGGTGTTGCCGGTCCGGCTGTCGACGGCGTAGAGGTACGGCCCGTCGTCGCTGTCGTTGTGCGTCCAGTAGACGCCCGGGTGCAGTCGGGACGCGGCGAGCCCGCTGGACTCGGTGATCCGCGGATCCTTGATGGTGAACCCCTGGTCACCCTCGCCGTCGGCGGCGGAGGCGGGCAGCGCGCAGGCACCGGCGAGCAGCATCCCGGCGAGAACGGCGAACGGTCGACGCATGCCCCAAGACTGCCATCCCCACCGGGTGTTCACAGAACGTGGTGGGCCTCACACCCCCGGGGCGCCCGCGACGGACCCAAGGGTGCCGGTGATCGTCCATCATGAGCGGATGCTCAGGTTCATGCCCGTAGGTGACTCCATGACGATCGGGAGCGCGGGCGAACACACGTGGCGTCACCGGCTGTGGCGGCACCTGTGCGAGACGTACGGCGACCCGTTCACCTTCGTCGGCCCGCGCGAGGAGCTGTACGACAAGGCGGCCGACGCCCCGGTGTCCCTGGCCTACGCCGACCCCCACTTCCCGCGCGCCCACCTGGCGGGCTGGGGCGAGGGCTGGCTGCACATGGCCCCCCTGATCGGCGACGCGGTCCGGGCGCACCGCCCCGACGTCCTGCTCGTCTCGCTGGGCCTGATCGACCTGGGCTTCTACACGAACGCCGAGCAGACCACGGAGAACGTGCGGGCCTTCGTCACCGCCGCCCGAGCGGCCCGGCCGCGCGTCCGCCTGGTGCTGCTGCCGGTGATCCCCAACATCCGGGCCGCTTCCGACCCGGCCTTCGCCGCCCAGGTGGACCACTTCAACGTCCTGCTCGCGAAGACGGCGGCCGACCTGGACGAGCCCCGCTCGCCGATCCTGCTGGCCTCGCCGCCCGAGACGTACGACATCCACACCGACACCTACGACGGCACGCATCCCAACGCCCGCGGGGAGCACAAGATCGCGGGGGCGTTCGCCGGCGCGATGTGGGAGGCGTGGGGAGTCGGACAGGCGTACGCGGCGGCCGGGACGAACTGACCGGAATCCGGCGCCTCCGGGCCACCCCGCCTATCGTTGTACAGCGCGGCCGCGGCGAACGACGGGGCGGCCGGGGAGGAGCGCCACGATGACCGTCCTTCACGACAGGATCGAGATGGCCGACGCCGACGCGAACACCGAGGCTTTGGACGAACTGTTCGAGCGCCTGGAGCGGATGCCCGTCCCCGAGGGGTTCAAGGTCGAGATCGTCGGGGGCTACGTCTTCAGGGCGCCACAGCGGGACACTCACTGGACCATCATCCGCCGTATCGTGCGGGCGCTGGAGGACAGGTTCGGGATGGACGTCAAGGCCTTCTCCGACGTCCGTATCGACTTCCCGGGCGACGAGAACGGCTTCTGTCCCGACGTCGCCCTGCTCAAGGACACGGCGGAGAAGGACGACACCGGCCACTGGCGTCACCAGGACGTCGAATTCGTCGCCGAGGTCATCTCCAAAGGCACGGCCTTCAACGACTACGGCCCGAAGAAGGCCGCCTACGCGGAGGCAGAGGTCCCCCTCTACCTCATCGCCGACCCCTACCGGGGGCGCTGCTTCATCCACAGCGACCCCAAGGACGGCACCTACACGACCGAGACGCGGGTGGACTTCGGCACCGACCTCGACCTGACCGGCACGGTGCTCGACCTCGTCCTCGCGACCGGCGCCTTCCCACGCGACTAGGCGGGCACCCCGGCCCGGGCCGGGGTGCCTCCCGGCTCGTCCGCGGCGCCTTGCCGGCTCGTCCGGGGCGGCAGCGCGGGGCCCGTTCGGCGTCGGCCTCGACGATCGCCCTTGCCTTGAGCGCACTCCAAGCCGTTGGCTTGAGGACCATGGAGTACACGCAGCTTGGACGCACGGGCCTCAAGGTCAGCCGACTCGTCCTCGGGACGATGAACTTCGGGCCGCAGACGGACGAAGCCGACAGCCACGCGATCATGGACGCGGCGCTGGACGCGGGCATCAACTTCTTCGACACGGCGAACGTCTACGGATGGGGCGAGAACAAGGGGCGCACCGAGTCCATCATCGGGAACTGGTTCGCCAAGGGCGGTGAGCGGCGCGACAAGGTCGTCCTCGCCACCAAGGTCTACGGCAACATGGGCACCGAGGGCGCGCCCTGGCCGAACCACGACAAGCTCTCCGCGCTGAACATCCGGCGAGCGGTGGACGCCAGCCTGAAGCGGCTGCAGACCGACTACATCGATCTCTACCAGTTCCACCACGTCGACCGCAGCACCCCCTTCGAGGAGATCTGGCAGGCGATCGACGTCCTCGTGCAGCAGGGGAAGATCCTTTACGTCGGGTCCTCCAACTTCCCCGGTTACAAGATCGCCCAGGGCAACGAGATCGCGGCCCGCCGCGGCACCATCGGCCTCGTCAGCGAGCAGTGCCTGTACAACCTCGCCGAGCGGCGCGCCGAGATGGAGGTCATCCCGGCCGCGCGGGACTACGGCGTGGGGGTCATCCCGTGGTCGCCGCTGCACGGAGGCGTGCTCGGCGGTGTGATCAAGAAGCAGGTCGAGGGCGGCCGCCGTGCCTCCGGACGGGCCGCCGACGCGCTCGCCGACCCCGCCACCCGGGCCCGGATCCAGTCCTACGAGGATCTGCTCGACAAGCACGGCCTGGAGCCCGGCGAGGTCGCCCTGGCGTGGCTGCTGACCCGGCCCGGCGTGACCGGACCGATCGTCGGCCCGCGCACCGCCGGGCAGCTGGAGTCGGCGCTGCGGGCCGTGGAGCTGGAGCTGGGCGAGGAGCTGCTGACCGGCCTCGACGAGATCTTCCCGGGCCCGGGCCCGTCCCCGGAGGCCTTCGCCTGGTAGACCGACGGCGCCGGAGCCCCGCACCACCGGAGCCCGGCACCACCGGAGCACCGCCGGTACCGGAAGTCCCGCCGGTACCGGCGAGAAGCCCGGTCGGCACCGGCGAGCACGGCGTCCGTGAGGGCGAGGGGAACCGCGCGACCGGCCGCACGGCCCGCGGCCGGGCGGCGGCCGCGGCTCCCCGCCGCTCCTAACGAAGCGCCGAAGCCAGGGCCACCACGACGAACATCAACACAAGCGCACCGGCCATGATCCGGTTCCGGGTTTTCGGGTCCACGTATTCGAGACTAACCGGCCCCGCCCAGTGCCCAGCGGGCGACCGCCTCGTACCGGGGCTGCTCGCCGGGCACACCGGACGTCGGCAGGTTGCTGCGCACCAGCGCCAGGTCGGCCACCTGCCAGGCCGGGCCGGTGAAGTCGCCGAGCAGGTCGACGTAGGGCCGTACGTCGACCGCGTCCCGGCCGCGGGCCAGTGTCAGATGGGCCTTGTAGCGGCGGTGTTCGCCCATCGGCACGCCGGCCTTGCGGGCCGCCGCCTCGGCGCGGTCGGCCAGCAGGCGCATGGCCTCCAGGTCGCCGCGGGCCCCCACCCACAGGGCCTTGCCGTGTCCGAACTGGCCGCCGCCGGACAGGGCCAGCTCGAAGGGGTGGGTACGGTGGGCCGCGCGGGACAGCCGGTCCGACAGGGCGGGCAGGAGGTCGTCGGCGACCTCGCCGTAGAAGGCGAGCGTGAAGTGCCAGCCGGCGCGGGCCGTCCAGCGCAGGCCGTCGGCCCCGGGAAGCCGCCTCAACCGGGCTACCTCGTCGGCCAGTTGACCGATGACGTCCTCCGGGGGCAGCACGGCGGCGAAGAGTCTCATGCCTTCACCTTCGCAGACCGGCCTGGGCATGATGGGGCCCATGACGATCACCATCCGCGCAGGCGGCCCCGACGACGTCCCGCTGATCCTCGGCATGCTCGACAGTTCCGTGGAGTGGCTCGTCTCACAGGGGCGTACCCGGCAGTGGGGCACCGATCCCTGGTCGAAGGACCCGAAGGCGGTGGCGATCGTCGAGCGGTACGCCACCCAGGGCACGCCCTACATAGCCGAGGTGGACGGCGCGCCGGCCGCCACCCTCACCCTGACCGACGCTCCCGGCAGCTACCTGGAGCCCGCCGACGAACCCGAGCGGTACATCCACCTGCTCGCCTCCGACCGCCGGTTCAAGGGCCGGGGCGCGGGTGCCGCACTGCTCGCCCACGCGGCCCGGGTGACCCGGGAGGCGGGGATCTCCCTGCTCCGCGTGGACTGCTACGCGGGCGACGACGGCAAGCTGGTCGCCTACTACGAGCGCAACGGCTTCATCCGGACCGAGCCCTTCCGCCACGGTGCGGACGAGTGGCCGGGCCAGGTGCTGGCCCGGAGGGTCCTGTAGCGGACCCTCCGGGAGGCGCGAAGCGCCCCGAGCCGCCGAAAGCCGCCGGGGCCCTCGACCCTCAGGCCGTCCCCGGCACGGCTCAGGCCGCCGTCGCCATTTCTCCCCGCACGCGCGGGACGAAGCGGACCTGGGGGTGGCCACGGTGCCAGCCCACGGCCAGGCGCAGGTCGCCGATGCGGGCGAGGACCAGGCCGATCGCGGCCGCGGCCACCACGGAGACGATGCCGCCGGTGGCGAAGCCGACCCGGGCGCCGTAGGTGTCGGTGACCCAGCCGACCACCGGTGCGCCCAGCGGCGTACCCCCCATGAACACCATCATGAACAGGGCCATCACCCGGCCGCGCATGGCCGGGTCGGTGGCCATCTGCACGGCCGTGTTCGCGGTGACGTTCACCGTGAGGCCGAAGATCCCGATCGGGACCATGAGCAGCGCGAACAGCCAGTACGACGGCGCCGTCGCGGCCACGGTCTCCAGCGCGCCGAAGGCCAGCGCGGCGGCGGTCAGGACCCGCAGCCGGGCCGTGCCGCGCCGGGCGGCCAGCAGGGCGCCGACCAGTGAGCCGGCCGCCATCAGCGTGTTGAGGAGGCTGTAGCCGCCGGCGCCGACGTGGAAGACGTCGTCCGCGTAGGCCGACAGCCACACCGGGAAGTTGAAGCCGAAGGTGCCGATGAAGCCGACGAGGACGATCGGCCAGATCAGCTCCGGCCGCTTGGCCACGTAGTTCAGGCCCTCCCGCAGCTGGCCCTTGCCGCGCGGCGCCCGCCTGCCGGCGTGCAGTTCGCGGGCGCGCATCAGCAGCAGGCCCGCCATGGGTGCGGCGAAGGACAGGCCGTTGGCGAGGAAGGCCCAGCCGGTGCCCACCCCGGTGATCATGAGACCGGCGACGGCGGGGCCGACCAGACGGGCGGACTGGAAGTTCGCGGAGTTCAGGCTGACCGCGTTCTGCAGCTGCTCGGGGCCGACCATCTCGGAGACGAAGGACTGCCGCGCCGGGTTGTCGATCACCGTGGCGAGGCCGACGGCGAAGGCGGCGACGTAGACGTGCCAGACCTGGACGTGGCCGGAGAGGGTCAGGAAGGCGAGCGCGAGACCGGTGAGGGCCATCGCCGACTGGGTGACCAGCAGCGTGGGCCGCTTGGGCAGGCGGTCCACGAGGACGCCGCCGTAGAGGCCGAACAGGAGCATCGGCAGGAACTGCAGGGCCGTCGTGATGCCGACGGCCGCGGAGGAGCCGGTGAGGCTCAGGACGAGCCAGTCCTGGGCGATGCGCTGCATCCAGGTGCCGGTGTTCGAGACGACCTGGCCGAGGAAGAAGAGGCGGTAGTTCCGGATCCTCAGCGAGCTGAACATCGAGGATCTGCGGGCGGGCGGGGTAGTGGTGGACGGTGCGGGGGCGGAAGTTGCTCCGGATCCCGTACTCAAAAGGGTCGCCTCCTCGAATGGCTTGCTTACAGGTGTGCGAGCTTCTCCAGCACGGGGGCGGCGGCGCGCAGTGTGGCCCACTCGTCCTCGTCGAGCTCCTCGACGAGGCCGGCCAGGAACGCGTTGCGCTTGCGGCGGCTCTCCTCGAGCATGGCCTCGGCCTGCTCGGTCTGGGTGACGACCTTCTGGCGCCGGTCCTCCGGGTGCGGCTCCAGCCGGACCAGCCCCTTGGCCTCGAGCAGCGCGACGATGCGGGTCATCGACGGCGGCTGGACGTGCTCCCGGCGGGCCAGCTCACCGGGGGTGGCGGGACCGCAGCGGAACAGGGTGCCGAGCACCGACATCTCGGTGGGGCTCAGTGACTCGTCGACCCGCTGGTGCTTGAGGCGACGGGACAGCCGCATCACGGCGGAGCGGAGGGCGTTCACGGCGGCAGCGTCGTCGCCATGCGTAAGGTCCGGCATGTTCCTTAGCGTAACTCATTACTCTGACTAAAGACCACCGGGGACGCGCGCGCCGTGCCCGTGCCTTCGGCCATCGAACCCTTTGATCACCCATAAGAGTGAGTCGGCTCCGGAAAGACAGGCATCGGGCGGCCGGATGTGGCGACCCTCATAGCCATGGGGACCAGCGTGCTCAGCCTGCGGATAGACGGGGAGCTGCTCGAAAGGCTCCGGCACCACGCGGCGAGAAGGGGAATGAGCGTGCAGGACTATGTGGTCCGCACGCTCGTACGAGACGACTTCGACGAACGGTTCCAGGCCGCCGTCGAGGAGACGGAGAGGTTCTACGGCGTCCGGTGACGCCCGCCGTCGATCGGCGGGCGCCAGGGGTCGGGCCGGCCGGGCCGGCCGGCCGTTCAGGCCAGCCGGGACGACCGCTCCGGCCGACCGCGACGACCGCTCAGGTCAGCCGCGACGACCGCTCAGGCCGGCCGCGACGACCGCTCAGGTCAGCCGCGACGACCGCTCAGGCCGGCCGCGACGACCGCTCAGGTCAGCCGCGACGACCGCTCGGGCCGGCCGGGCCGATCGCTCAGCCCGGCCGCATCAGCCGCTCGAGTCGGCCGGATCAGGTCAGTCCCAGGGCCGGCATCAGGTAGTAGAAGGCGAAGACCGCCGAGACGACGTACATCGCGACCGGGATCTCCCGGGCCCGTCCGGCGGCCAGGCGCAGCACCGTGAAGGTGATGAAGCCCATGCCGATGCCGTTGGTGATCGAGTAGGTGAACGGCATCATCAGCATCGTGATGAAGGCCGGGATCGCGATGGTGTAGTCCTCCCAGTCGATCTCCTTGATGGAGTTCGACAGGATCAGGAAGCCGACCGCGACCAGCGCCGGGGTGGCCGCCTGGGACGGGACCATCGTGGCGATCGGGGTGAGGAAGAGCGCCAGGGCGAAGAGACCGCCGGTGACTACGTTCGCCAGGCCGGTGCGGGCACCCTCGCCGACGCCCGCCGTGGACTCCACGAACGCGGTGGTGGCCGAGGAGGAGCTGGCGCCGCCGGCCGCGACCGCGAGGCCGTCGACGAAGAGGACCCTGTTGATGCCGGGCATGTAGCCCTGGGCGTCGGTCAGCTTGGCCTCGTCGCTGATGCCCATGATCGTGCCCATCGCGTCGAAGAAGCACGACAGCAGGACCGTGAAGACGAACAGGACGCCGGTGAGCACGCCGACCTTGGAGAAGCCGCCGAAGAGGCTGACCTTGCCGACCAGGCCGAAGTCGGGGGTCGCCAACGGGTTGCCCGGCCACTTCGGGACGGTGAGACCCCAGGACGGGACGGTCGCGACGGCGTTGATGATCAGCGCGAGGACGGTCATGCCGACGATGGAGATCAGGATCGCGCCCGGCACCTTGCGGACCATCAGCGCGAAGGTGAGCAGCACGCCCAGGACGAAGACCAGCACCGGCCAGCCGGTGAGGTGGCCGCCCGTGCCGAGCTGGAGCGGGACGGTGGTCTGGGCGGCGTCCGGCATCCGCGTGACGAAGCCCGAGTCGACCAGGCCGATCAGCATGATGAACAGGCCGATACCGATCGCGATCGCCTTGCGCAGGCCGAACGGCACGGCGTTCATCACGCGCTCGCGCAGGCCCGTGGCGACCAGCAGCATCACCACGAAGCCGGCCAGCACGACCATGCCCATGGCGTCCGGCCAGCTCATCCGGGGTGCCAGCTGGAGCGCGACGACCGAGTTGACGCCCAGGCCGGCGGCGAGCGCGATCGGCACGTTGCCGATGACGCCCATGAGCAGCGTGCTGAACGCGGCCGTCAGCGCCGTGGCGGTCACCAGCTGGCCGTTGTCCAGGTGGTGCCCGTACATGTCCTTCGCGCTGCCGAGGATGATCGGGTTCAGCACGATGATGTACGCCATCGCGAAGAAGGTGGCGAAACCGCCGCGGACCTCACGGGCGAGGGAGCTGCCCCGCTCGGAGATCTTGAAGTAGCGGTCGAACGGGCCGAAGGCCGGCGCACCGCCCGGCCTTTCGGGGGTGGGGACCTTGGCAGGTGCCGAGGTGGACATGCGGGACCTCATCACCAACGGGGTTCCCCCGAGCCTCGTTGGACTTTCATACGAGCGGAAGTGGCCAGAGACAAACGGTTTCAGTATGAACGTATGAGGGCGAGATCGCTATCTCCGCGCGTAGAACCGGTCGCGTCCCGATCGCCTCGTAAGCTGTCCCCCATGACCAAGTGGACCCCGACGCACGAAGCGCCCGAGCCCCTGGAGGGCCCCGTGGTGGCCACCATCACCGGCGGCACGATCGTGTGGTTCGTGCTCTTCCTGGTCCAGCTGCCGTTCTACGGCTGGTTCGCGGACCACGACCGGCAGTGGTGGGTGTGGACCTGTCTGGCCGGGGGCGGACTCGGGCTGATCGGCATCTGGTACGTCCGCAGGCGCGACGCGGCGATCAAGCGGGACGCCGCCCTGGAGTCGGTGCGGGCCAAGTAGCCGTGGTCGGCAGGCGTACCGGCCGTAGCGGCCGTACGACCGGCGCATGACCCCGTTCCTCCCCCTCTCCTCCCCAGGTCGGAACCCGACCCGGACTTCCCGGCTCTCGGCAGGTGAAGGCGCAGATCCACACGTAACGTCGGATACATGTCGCACATCGACGCGGGCGCCGAGCTGGACCCCGTGCATCCCGTGCCCCTGCCCAAGGCGCCGGCCACCGGGCTGACCCTCGCCGAGGTCGCGGAGCGCGTGGCGCGCGGGCAGGTCAACGACGTGCCGGTGCGCAGCAGCCGGTCGCTGGGGGAGATCGTCCGTGCGAACGTCTTCACCCGGTTCAACGCGATCATCGGTGTGCTCTGGGTCGTCATGCTGTTCGTCGCGCCGATCCAGGACAGTCTCTTCGGCTTCGTGATCCTCGCCAACACCGGGATCGGCATCATCCAGGAGTGGCGCGCCAAGCAGACCCTGGACTCGCTGGCGGTGATCGGGGAGTCCCGGCCGACGGTCCGCCGGGACGGGGTCACGACCGAGGTGCCCACCAGCGAGATCGTGCTGGACGACCTCATCGAGGTCGGCCCCGGCGACAAGATCGTCGTCGACGGAGTGTGCGCGGAGGCCGACGGCCTGGAGATCGACGAGTCGCTGCTCACCGGTGAGGCCGACCCGGTCGTCAAACGCCCCGGCGACCCGGTCATGTCCGGCAGTTTCGTGGTCGCGGGCGGCGGTGCCTTCGAGGCCACCAAGGTGGGCCGCGAGGCCTACGCCGCCCAGCTCGCCGAGGAGGCCTCCCGCTTCACCCTCGTCCACTCCGAGCTGCGCACCGGCATCTCCACGATCCTGAAGTACGTCACCTGGATGATGGTGCCGGCCGCGATCGGCCTGGTCGTCACCCAGCTCGTGGTGAAGAACAACGGGCTGAAGGACGCGGTGGCCCGCACGGTCGGCGGGATCATCCCGATGGTCCCGGAGGGGCTGGTCCTGCTCACCTCCGTCGCGTTCGCCATCGGGGTCATCCGGCTGGGCCGCAAGCAGTGCCTCGTGCAGGAGCTGCCGGCCATCGAGGGCCTGGCCCGCGTCGACACCGTCTGCCTGGACAAGACCGGCACGCTCACCGAGGGCGGCATGGACGTCACCGGTCTGCGGCCGCTGAACGGGGCCGACGAGTCGTACGTGCGCCGGGTGCTCGGCGCCCTCGGCGAGTCCGACCCGCGCCCCAACGCCTCCCTCCAGGCCATCATCGACGCCTACCCCGACAGCGAGGACTGGCGCTGCGTCGAGTCGCTCCCCTTCTCCTCCGCGCGCAAGTACAGCGGGGCGGCGTTCAGCGAGGGCGACGGTGAGACCAGCGCCTGGCTGCTGGGCGCACCGGACGTCCTCCTCTCCGACGGCGACCCGGCCCTGGCCGAAACCGAGCGCCTCAACGAAGCGGGCCTCAGGGTCCTGCTGCTGGCCCGCGCGCACCGCGACCTGGACGACCCGGAACCGGCCAGGGGCGCCCGCCCGACCGCCCTCGTCGTCCTGGAGCAGCGGCTGCGGCCGGACGCCTCCGACACGCTGCGCTACTTCGCGGACCAGAAGGTCAACGCGAAGGTGATCTCCGGCGACAACGCGGTGTCGGTCGGCGCGGTCGCCGGCAAGCTGGGCCTCGCCGGTGCGGTGGTGGACGCGCGGCAGCTGCCGGCGGAGCGGGCCGGGATGGCGCGGGCGATGGCCGAGGCGACGGTGTTCGGGCGGGTCACGCCGCAGCAGAAGCGGGAGATGGTCGGCGCGCTCCAGTCCGACGGGCACACGGTCGCGATGACCGGCGACGGCGTGAACGACGTGCTCGCGCTCAAGGACGCCGACATCGGCGTGGCCATGGGCTCGGGTTCGGAGGCGACCCGCGCGGTGGCACAGATCGTGCTGCTCGACAACAGCTTCGCGAGCCTGCCGGCGGTGGTGGGCGAGGGCCGCCGGGTGATCGGCAACATCACGCGCGTGGCGACCCTGTTCCTCGTGAAGACGGTCTACTCGGTGCTGCTGGCCGTGCTGGTGGTGTGCTGGCAGGTCGAATACCCCTTCCTGCCCCGGCACCTGACCCTGCTGTCCACCCTCACCATCGGCATCCCGGCCTTCTTCCTGGCGCTGGCCCCGAACAGGGAGCGGGCCAGACCGCACTTCGTCCGCCGGGTCATGCGGTACTCGGTCCCGGGCGGAGTGGTGGCCGGGGTGGCGACCTTCGTGACGTACCTGATCGCCCGCCACCACTACACCGGCCCCGGCCAGCTGGACGCGGAGACCAGCGCGGCCACCCTGACCCTGTTCCTGGTCTCCATGTGGGTCCTGGCGATCATCGCCCGCCCCTACACCTGGTGGCGGGTGGCCCTGGTGGCCGCGATGGCCGCCGCGTTCGTGGTCGTCCTGGTGGTACCGGCCCTGCAGAGCTTCTTCGCGCTCAAGCTGGTCGGCGTGACGATGCCGTGGACGGCGGTCGGGGTGGCGGTGGTGGCGGCGGCCGCCCTGGAGTTCGGGTGGAGGTGGGTCGACCGCCGCTTTTCCGACTAGCGCCGGGATCAGACCACGGGCCACATGGACTTGCCGGGCGCCAGGCCCCCCTTGCCGTTGCCCGCGTACAGGCTCAGCTCGCCGTTGACCTCCATGTAGGCGAAGTCGTCGTTGCCGTCGCCGTTGAAGTCGCCGGACAGCACCGGCCGGTAGCTGGTGAAGTCGTCCTTGGGCCACATCGACCGGGCCTTGTCAAAGGTGCCGTCGGCCTTGCCCGGGTAGAGGCCCAGGGTCCCATCGGACGCGACCGCGGCGATGTCCTCCCAGCCGTCGCCGTTGAAGTCACCCGTGGCGATGTGCTCCTTCTTCCAGGTCTTGTCCGGCCACATCGACTTCTTCTGGTTGACCAAATTGCCGTCCGCGTCCCGCTTGAAGCTGTAGAGGGAGCCGTCGCCCCACTGGACGAGCAGGGTGTCACGACCCTTGACGGAACTGTGCAGGACGGCGGCCGGACCGGCGTCCTTCCAGGCCGGGTCCGTCCAGAGCCTGTGCCTCGTCCACCGGCTCACCGGCCTCGGCCGCGGTATCTCCCGCCGTGAGACGAGGAGCAACGTGCCGTCCTCCAAGACCTCGACGATCTCCGGCCCGGCGACGGCGGGGTCGAAGTCACCCGCGAGGATCGCCCGCGCCGAATCGCCGCCGATGCCGGCCAGCTGGGTGCCGAACTGCAGCGTGCCGTCCGGGCGGGCGTAGAACACCTGGACCGACCCGTCCTGCATGGCGGACACGACGTCCGTGCGGCCGTCGCCGTTGAAGTCGGCGGCCGACATCGCGCCCCGCGTGGACTTCTGATGAGTGATCATGCGTACCCGCTGGACCCAGTCCGCGATGTCGTCCACCCGCGTGGCCACGGCTCCGGTGCGCGTCTCGTCAGTGTTGATGCAGCCGCCGCCCCAGGAGCGGGTGACCACGGCCGTCACGTCACCGTGCGCGTCCAGCACCGGCCCGCCCGCGTCCCCCGGGCACACCGCACCGCCGGATGCGGGCGAGAGCGCGAGCGTCGCGGCGCCGACGCCGTCCACGCCGAAGGTGTCGGAATGCGCCTTCAGCGGGGCCCACTCCGTCTTGGTGCGGCCGTACCCGACCACCGTGAGCTGCTGGCCCTGCGTCGGTGCCGTTGTGGTCACCTTGGCCTCGGAGATGTCCGGGAAGGGGCCCGCCAGCGGGTTCTCGACCTTGTCCGGGTCGTCGATGCGCGCCATGACCAGGTCGCGATCAGGGTGCGGGACCAGTTGCAGCACCTGCTGCTTCTCCTGCGCCGCGGTCGCGGTGGGCGTCAGACCATCGGCGCTCACCAGCGTCGGATACGGCGGCTTGCCCGCCTTCGGCTTCGTCGCGTGCTGCGGGTCGGCCGCGAAGCAGCTGGCCGAGGTGAGCACCCACTGGGCGTCGACCAACGTGCCGGAGCAGGCGCGTTCGTTGTCCTTGCCGAAGTCGACGTGCAGCTTCACGGTGAACTTGTCGCCGTCGTCCGGGATCTGGTCGCCTACGACGGACTGGGCGGGCGAGGCGCCTAGGAGCCCGGCGGCGAGACCCGCCGCCAGAGTCCCGGCGACCCACGCTGTGCGCTTCCGGCTCGAACGGGAATGTGTCACGTTTCCTCGAATCACAAGACGTGCCCTGCGGGTGCAGAGGCCGGTGGGGCCCGTGCGGGCGTGTCACGCACGGGAGGGGGAACCGTCAGCCGGTCACGCGGAGTTCGACCAGCACCGACCGAGCGCCACCGACGGTGCCCTCGCCCACGGACTCGAAGCCGCCCTTGGCGACGTTGACCGTCGTGGTCTTCCCGTCGGCGGTGAGGTTGGCGCTGACCGGATGGTCGGCGGCCTCCACGGCGAAGACACGTGGGAGTTCGAGGGTGAGGCGACCGGTCTTGGCCGTGGCCCTGAAGCAGTAGGTGCCCTGCCGGCCAGTGGAGTCGTCCTTGACGGTGAGCACCCGGATCTGCTGGGCCGCCTGGTCGCAGTCGGCGAGCAGGATGTGCCCGTCGCCCTTCTTCAGCTTGATGCCCTTCTCGGCCAGCACGCGGTCGGCCCCCGGATACCCGTAGTCCTCGACCGCGACGGGCGGGGCCGAGTCGGACGGCGTGGGGGGCGGGTCGTCGGCCGCGGCCACGGACACACCCGTGAGCGTGGCTATACCGGCCACGCATGCGGACACCACTGTTTTTCGGGCACGGAAAGGCACTGGGGAGCCCCTTCAGGAAGTTTTTCTCGAAAAAGAGATGACCTCAATTGCGGGCATGCCGGCAGCACGGAAGATGTCGCAAAACAGCCCCCCGCAATCAAAAGAAGAAGGGCACAAAAAGGCCCAGCTTGAGACGCTGCTGGTCAGGCAGCGGAAAAGACAGGCCACAGGTTAGTCAAAGACAGATCATGCGTCAACGCGGGATCTTCACGCTTCCCCCAACGAACAGTCATGACTGAGGGTGCAGTTGCCTACATACGCGTACGAACCGGGCCATCGGTCCCCAGGACGCTCCACCGCTTCCATTCCTCGGTGAAATCCGATTAGTTGGGCAAAGATGCAGGACGCTACGCTGCCTTACTCCACACTCGGCGACTCGCATTCGGGGGCGTCGCCGATGACCGAGACAGGTGTTCAGTGAATCGAAGAACTGACCAGTTCGATAGCACCGGAAAAGTGACGCGTCTAATACGCCGAACGGCATTCACCCTGCTTCCTCTGGCCCTCACCGCCGGCCTGCTGGGCACGGCACCGACGGTGGCGGCAGCACCCGACGGCGGGGGTGTCCGGGCGGTCCCGGCGGCGCAGACCGGCGCCGAGCAGCGCGGCCTCGTGATCGACTACTGGAAGGAGGGCGGTCCCGGCGTCAAGGCCGCCGCCGAGGCGGCACTCACCGGCAGCGACGCCGACGTCCAGGCCTTCCTGGCCGAGGCCGACGACCTCTCCTTCCAGGATGAACGGGTCACCGCCGCCCAACTCGCCTCCGTCGGTGGCCCAGAGCTGCTGACGGCCGCCCGCCAGGCGCTGTCCGGAACGCCGGACGAGCTGCACGACTTCCTGGACGACGGCTGGGAAGACCCCATGGAGCAGGACAACCGGGTCCGGGTCGCCCAGATCGTCGACACCTCGGGCCCCAACGTGCAGAGTGCCGGCCGGGCGGCTCTCGCCGGCAGCGCCGACGACGTACAGAAGTTCCTCACCGAGGGCCGCTACACCCAGCAGGACGAGGACGAGCGGGTCCAGCTCGTCCAGATCGTCAGTGTGGGCGGGACCAACGTCCGGGCCGCCGGGCGCCTGGCGCTGAGCGGCACCACCGCGGACATCCACGAGTTCCTGGAGGTCGGTCAGTTCGTCGCCCGGGACAAGGACGAGGAACACGCCTCGGTCGCGGAGCTCGCCGAGCAGGCGAAGGAAGCGGGCCGGCAGGCCGCCAAGGCGACCGCTGCCGCCCAGGCCGAGTCCGCCAAGGCGGTCAAGGCCGCAGAGCTCGCCAAGAGCGCCGCCCTGGACGCCCAGGAGGAGGCGAAGGCCGCCAAGAACGACACGAACAAGGCCGCGCGCGCCGCCAAACGAGCCGCCACGGCGGCGTCACAGGCCGCGGCCTCCGCACAGCAGGCGATCGCCGCGGCCAACGCCGCGAACGACTCGGCGCGCGTCGCCGCCAACGCCGCCGCGCAGGCGGCGGCAGCCGCCGCCGGTGCCTCCCAGGCCGCGGCCCGCGCCCGCAACGCCGCGGCCGACGCCGCGGTGGACGCCAAGAACGCGAGCGCGGCGCGCAAGGCCGCGGAAGCCGCCGACAAGGCGGCCAAGGGTGCCGACGAGGCCTCCAAGGCCGCGGATCAGGCGGCCAAGGCCGCCGATGCCGCCGGTGACGCCGCCCATTCGGCGGCGAGCGCGGGCGACAACGCCAAGGCGGCGGCCGCCGCGGCCGACGAGGCGGGCAGCTACGCGGGCCAGTCGAGCGCCGAGGCCGCCGAAGCGCGTGCCGCCGCCGCGGCCGCCCGACGCCACGCCGCGGAGGCCAACCGCGCCGCCGCGGAGGCCGAGGCGCTGGCACGCAAGGCGGCGAAGGCCGCCCGGGAGGCCCGGGACGCCGCCACGTCCGCCGCCACCCACGCCCGGAACGCGGGCAAGGCCGCGAAGGAGGCGGCCGAACAGGCCGGCAACGCGGCCACGGCCGCGACGAAGTCCACCCAGCAGGCCAACGCCGCGACCGAGGCGGCGGACGCGGCCACGGCCGCTGTGTCCAAGGCACAGCAGATCCACGCGCTGGCTCGCGAGGTCGAGGCCGCCGAGCTGCTGGCCCGCACCAACGCCGGCATCGAACGCGCACGGGACGACAAGGACCAGGACGACGCCCGCACCGCCGCGCGGGCGGCGCTGGAGAAGGCCGCGAAGGACCGGCAGGCCGAGCGGGACCGTCTGGTGGCCGAGGCGGCCGGCTCCGGGGCCGATCTGGGCGCCGTCGCCCGCAAGGGCCGGGCGCTGGCCGTACGCGTGATGAAGGGCGGCACCGCCTGGGGCCGGGGGGCGGCCGAAGCCGCGCTCGGCGGGACCGACGAGGTGGTCATCGGCTACCTGCGCGACGGCTGGGACACCGCCGAGCAGCAGGACCAGCGGTCCTACGTGGAACGCCTGGCCGAGGAGAGCGAGAACAAGGCGGTTCGGGACGCGGCCGAGACCGCGCTCGAGGGTGACGCCGACGCGGTCCGCGCGTTCGTGGACGACGGTCAGTACCAGGTGGCCGGCGAGAGCATGCGCGTCGCCGTCGCCCAGGTGCTCGACGGAGCCGGCCCCGTGGTCACCGACGCCGGCCGCAAGGCCCTCGCCACCGGGGACCCGAAGAAATACAGCGAGTTCCTGCTCACCACGCAGCCCACCGCGCGGACCCAGGACGAGCGGGTCCGGGCGGCCCAGCTGATCGACGGCGGAACGCCCGAGGTGAAGTCGGCCGCGCGGATCGCCCTGGAGGGATCGCCGCAGGCCCTGCACGCCTTCATCGTCTCCGGGCAGTACCAGGCGCTGCGCAAGGACCAGTTGTCCGCCACCCATGTGGCCCAGGTGCAGAAGCTGATCGCGGACGCGGCGAAGGTCGCCGCCACCGCGCGGCAGGACGCCGCCACGGCCCAGAAGGTGGCCGCGACCGCCCGTAAGGCGGACATCGACGCCAAGAACTGGGCCAAGGCGGCGACCGCGGCCGAGGGCGAGGCACTGGACTCCGCCCACAAGGCCGACCAGTACGCCAAGGATGCCGAGAAGTCGGCGTCACAGGCCGCCGCGTCCGCGAGGACGGCCCGCGACGCCGCCAACCGCGCCGACCGCGACGCCTCGGACGCGGCCAGGTCGGCGGCGGACGCCACGTTGTCCTCGGAGGCCGCCCAGGTGGCCGCGTCGAACGCCTCCTACTACTCCGACCAGGCGTGGAAGTCCTCCGTCGCGGCGGGTAAGGACGCCGACGCCGCGATGAAGGCAGCGGTCGACGCGTTCAAGGTCTCGGTGCGCAAGTACCGTGAGGAGGCCGAGGTGCGGCGCAAGGCGGCCGTGGAGGCCAAGGAGAAGGCGAAGAACGACCCCGGCGCGCGGGCCCGTGAGTTGTACCGCTGTGGCCAGGCCGTGGTCCCCTGCGACCCGGTGGACTTTGCCCGCTGGTGTCAACACCAGGAGATCTACTGCGACATCCTGGCCCACAGCAAGGAGTTCAGCGACGCGGCCGAGCAGCTGTGGAATCTGGAGAAGGAGCTGCTGGGTCTCGGCCAGTACGAGGCCTGTATGGAGAAGAAGGACTTCGACTCCTGCAGCGGTCTCGTGGTGGACGCCCTGCTCAAGAGCAAGTTCAAGGTGCTGGACCGGGCCTACGAGGAACTGAAGCTCCTCAAGCGCGGCTGCAAGCTGGTCTCCAAGGTCTCCTTCGCGCGCCCCGCCGCGTTCCGGACCTCGGTCCGGGCCGCCGCCGGGAGCAACCCCGCCAAGTGCCTGGACGGCCTGAAGGACCACGACGTCTACGACCCCGTGACCGGCAACCGGATCACCGACATCGACCTCTTCGAGGGCGGTGTGATGTGGGAGCTGAAGTCGGCGATCTACGCTGACGACAAGTGGCTCGACGACAAGGTCGACAAGAAGCTCGCCGCATACCTGAAGTGCCGGGATCTGCTCCCCGGCTACGAGGGCGCGCCCATCGGCTTCCGCTTCACGCGGTCGGGGATGGACCCGCGCTTCCGCACGGCCTTGGAGCAGCGGTTCAAGGAGCTGCGGGAGAAGCACCCCGGCCTCGACCTCAGACTGGAGATTGCGGATTGAGTTACCCGTTCGAGTACGGCGACGACACGCTCTGGGACGCGGGATACCACAGCGGGCAGTTGTACCGGGCCCTCGCCGAGGGTGCGGCCGGGCTGCTGGAGGTGCCGTCGGGGCTGACCCCGGCCCCCCAGGGCGGCTGCACGGTGGACGGTGCGGAGTTCCAGGCCTTCACGCAGCGCTTGTACGACCTGCACGCCGACAGTTCCGCGGCAGTGCTGCGGGACCTTGCCCACGGCCTGCTCGTCACTTCGCTGGTCCTGCTGGACCGGACGGGCGGAGGGATCGCCGTACGGCCGCAGGACACGGCGGCCCTCGACGCGGCGAAGGCGGCGCTTGCCCGGACCATGGCGTCGTAGGAGCCGGAGGACCGTGACACGACCGGGGGCCGCTGCGGACGGCGGCCCCCGGTCTCGTGTGCGGCGGTCGGGTCCTACTGCACGTCGACGTAGTCGGCCGTGGAGTTGACCGTCGACGTGGTGGAGACGCCCGCGTAGCTGTAGCGGTAGTAGCCGTCGGAGCCGGCCGTCACCGTGGTCTTCAGGGCGCCCGTGGAGGACGACTTGATGGTCTTGACGGTGGTGTAGGTGGTGCTGCCCTTCTTGCAGAACTGCAGCTTGACCGACTGGGCGGAGAAGGCGATGTAGCTGCCGTGCTGCCAGTCGGCGCGGGTCAGCTTGCCGCTGACGGTGAGGGTCTTGCCCTTCTTCACCGGCTCGGGGGTGGCGTCGGCGGTGAGCTTGGCGGCGCGGAGGACCGGGATGGTGCCGAGGTCGTTCTGCCAGGTCTCGGAACCGTGGGAGTCGACGGCGAGGCCGCCCTCCTTCCAGGTTCCGGCGTCCGCGTTGTACAGCTCGCCGGCCGGGATGGAGATGCTCGCCGTGCAGGTGGCGTGGGTGGTGTCGACGTTCTTGCAGGTGCCCGGGTCGTCGCTGACGACCTCGGTGTCGGGGCTCTTCGCCGAGGTGCCGCGGTAGAGGACCGGGCCGGTCTCGACGTTCGTCATGGAGAGCGAGGAGGGGTGCGTGACGGTGTAGGTCGCCGTCACCTTGACCGTGGACGTCGCACCGATGGTGATCGCCTTGCCGCTGTTGACCTTCATGGCGGAGAAGGTGACGTTCGGCGTCGTGCCGGCCGCGTGGGCGGCGGGGACGACGAAGGCGGAGAGGGCCAGGGCGCCGGAGACGGCGGCCACGGTGGCACGTATGCGCATGTGCGCTCCCTTGGAGGGAGAAGTGATCGGAGTCGGTCGACTCAGGCGATCAGATCCATGAGGGGGGCACGGGGTTGTACGGCGAGGGCCGCGAGGTCCAGTTTTGGGTCGCGCATTACCAGGTCATGGCAGAAGTGAGAGGAAACGTTCCGGCTCCGGGTGCCGTACGAGCTCCTGGAGCCGGAGAGGTGCCGTGCCGCTTACCTCGCGTCGGCATACCTCACGTCGCCGGGGCTTGGGGGACGAGTTGTCTCAGTCCTGGCGATCAGCGCCGTTCAGTCGCGTGGTGCGCTGTCGATGGTGTCGGGGGTCGTGGCCGGGTCATGGAGCAGTTCCAGCACACGCCGCGGATCTGGGTGTTTGCCGGTTCCCGCACGGCTGACGGTGAAGATGGTCCGGGAGACGGGATGGACCAGTGGGTGCAGGCTGAGGGACTCGGTGGTGCCCGGCAGTGCCATACGGGGAACGAGGGCGGCACCCGCTCCTGCGGCCACCAGGGCCGTCAACACGGAGAATTCGCTGCTGCGGGCCCTGATGTCTGGGACGAAACCGGCCGCGCCGCAGGCACGTTGGATCATCTCGTAGCAGGAGGTATCCGGCCCCGGGCTCAGCCACGGCAGATGCGCTGTCCGGGACAGGTCCGCCGACTGCCCGGCCGCCAGACCCAGCGCGTCGGCCTGGTGGGGGTGCAGGGCGAGCAGCACCGGTTCCTCCATGAGGACGGCTTGCTCGCAGGCGGCGGGGAGGCTTCGCGGCAGCACGGTGTAGCCCTGGGCGGGACTGCGGCGTGGTGACACACACCAGCCCAGGTCCGCGCGTCGTCAGCTTTGAGTTATGACCGACGCAGCAGCGCCCGCTCCCCAGGAGCCCTCGCCCGTCCAGGCCGACGTCCGGGTGATGGGCGCGCGCGAGCACAATCTCAAGGACGCGGACCTGACGGTCCCGCGCGACGCAACGGTGGTCTTCACCGGCGTCTCGGGGTCGGACAAGTCTTCCCTCGCCTTCGGCACCCTCTACGCGCAGTCGCAGCGGCGCTACTTGGAGTCGGTGGCCCCGTATGCCAGGCGTCTGATCGACCAGGCCGGCGTCCCCGGTGTCGGCTCGATTACCGGGACGCCTCCGGCCGTCGCCCTGCAGCAGCAGCGCGGAGTTTTCGGGAGGTCCCGCCCTCAGTCGAACCAGCGGTCCCGGGCCAGCTCCTCCGTCCGGGACGGGTCCTCCAGCAGGGCGGCGACCTCGAAGCGGCGCGGCCACTGTCCCGCCGCCCAGGCCAGACCCGCGGCGACCCCCTCCAGCGTGGCCGCGTGCAGCACACCGTCGCCGGTCAGCCGCCAGTCGATCTCGACGCCGTCCACGACCAGTTCCCCGTGCTCGACGTAGGTCCGCGGCGTACGCGGCCCGAGCAGGACCCGCACCGGGTCCGGTACGCCGTGCTCGGTGCCCTCGGAGTGCACCTCGCCGGTGACGGACTCGCTCAGCCGCCGCACCTGGAACAGCTCGGCCAGTTCGGCGGCCCGGGACGGCCGCACCGGCAGCAGCGGCACCCCGGAGGTGAACGGCAGCAGATCGGGCGAGTCGACCACGACCGCGTCGGCGGCGTCCACGACCCGGGTCCGGCCGTCGACGACGGCGCGCAGCTCCTCCGGCAGGGTCACCCGCTCCGGGTCCAGCTCGGCCAGCGCGCCGTACAGGCCGTGCAGTTGGGCCGGGGTGACCGGCCGCTCCGGGTCGGCCAGCCGGTCCAGCAGTTCGGCGGCGCCGCCGGGCTCGTCCAGCAGGGCGGCCACGGAGGTCCGCACTCCGAGCGCCCGCAGCACCTGCTCGTCCTCGAAACCGGTGGCGTCGGCCTCCTCGTACAGGCCGCGCAGCAGCGGGTCACCGCCGGCGGCGAGCAGGCCGGCCGGGCGCCGGCCGTCCAGCACCGGGTGCCCGCGCAGCCACCACGCGGTGTACGGCCGTACGACCTCGTGCGTGCCGTCGGGCAGCAGGACGCGCACGGGCTGGGTGAGGGCGTCGCGCAGCGGTGGGCGGGCGAGCAGCGTGAGCGCCTCGGGCCAGTGCTCGTCGTCCACCAGGTCGAGGTCGCGGACGGCGACGAGTTCGGTGGCGACCGGCGGCACCGGAGTGTCCGGGAACCGGTCGAGGACGTCCTCGCACCACACGTCCACGGCGTCCAGCAGACCCGCGTCGTCCGGCTCGGCGAAGTCGCCCTCGCGGGGCTCCAGTTCGTCCGGGTCGAGGACGACGTCGGTGGCGCGGACCAGTGCGAACCCGGCGAGCACCCCGCAGGCGGTCAGCGGTTGTTCGCCCCACTTCGCCGCCAGGTCCTCGTCGACGGCGGCCAGTTCACCCTCGCGGATCACCCGGGCGAAGGGGCTGCCGGGGAAGACCAGTTCACCCGCCGGGGCGAGTTCGCCGTCCTCGTCGGGCAGGGCGAGGGCGCCCAGCCACGGCTCGTCACCGGGCTCCAGGCCGGCGTCCCGGACGAGCGTCAGCACGGTGTCGGCCAGTTCCTCCGCGTCGGGGGCGTCCTCCTCCCACAGCGCCCCGCCCTCGTCGTCCAGCGAGGCGGCGACGGCGGCCCGCACCTGCGGGGTGGTGAGCACCGCCCGCGGGCTCGCGGGCAGCGCGCCCAGCTTCTCCAGCAGCCGGTGCGCGGCGTCCGCGTGCGCGATCTTCAGCCCGAGCCGCCCGAGGACGTCCGGGTCGAGCGGGGAGGCGTCCGGGGTGGGCAGCAGCACCTGCCGCGGTCCGATGGCGGTCCGGCCGTCCGCGAGCGGCACCGGCAGCCCGGAGAGCCGGTCGGGGTCGACTCCGGCGAGGCTGTCGTACAGCCGCCACCACCAGTCGGCGTCCTTCTCCAGGCCGGCGAGCCGGTCGATGGCGTCGGCGAGCGGGAGCCGGGCGACCCCGAGGCCGCGCAGCTCGGCGCGGCGTTCCAGACCGGCGGGGAGCAGGGTGGGCAGCACCTCGGCGAGCACCCGCACGGTGTCCGCGCCGGCCCCCTCCACGATCTCCGCGTCCCTGGGCCGCAGCGCGTCGGGCAGCTCCTCGTCGCCCCCGGGATCGACCGCCGGGGGCAGGAAGGCGGTACGGGGCAGCCGCTCCAGGATCGCCTGGCGCAGCGCTCCGTCGAGTTCGCCCCTGCCCAGCGGACCGGGCACCAGGTCGACGGCCCCGTCCGTCACCGGCCGCCAGCCGGCGAGCAGTTCGGTGTAGGCGTCGGCCGCGCGCTGCACCAGGAAGTCGGTGAGCGGTCCGGGCGCCGCGTGCCGGCGGGTGGTGTCGAGGGGGAAGGAGGCGATGAGCAGGGCGGGCACCCCGAGCGGCTCGTCGCTGGGCGTGGGCGCGTGCAGGACGGGGGCGCTGCGCGGCCGCATCGGCCGCCCGCCCTCGTCCTCCGGTACGGCCCAGGTCACCGACCAGTGGGGGCGCAGCCGCTCCTCCACCGGCCGGTCGGCGAGCAGTTCGGGGGTGAGCGGCCCGTCGGCGGCGGCGGTGCGCCAGCGGGTGGTGCCGTCCCGCGAGTCCTCCACGACGGTGACGGCGCCGTCGGCACGGCGGCGCAGCGTGCGCGCGTCCGCGTCCCCGACCTCGACGACGACCTCGGCGAGGCCCGGCAGGGCGAGGAGCAGCGTGTCGTCGACGGCGTCGAGCAGCCGCTCGGCGAGGTCGGTGGCGGCCGCGTCCCGCAGGGGGAGGATGACGGCGGTGTCGTACGGGTCGGGGGCGGTGCCCTCGGCGGCGAACGGGAGACGCAGGAGCGGCACGTGTCCGTCCCGGCGGCGGACCTCGTCGCCGAGTCCGGGGCTGTGCCTGGCGGTCTCGGCGGCCTGCTCCCGCGCCTCGGTCAGGGACCAGCGGACCCCGCCGTGCCGGCCCACGATCGCGGGCTCGTCGGTGACGGAGAGCACGGCGGCGAAGCCGACGCCGAACCGGCCGACGGCCCCCTGGGTGCTCTCGCCGTCCCGCTTGGCGGAGGCGCGCAGCGTGGACAGCGACTCGACACCGGTGGCGTCCAGCGGAGCACCGGTGTTCGCGGCGACCAGCACGCCGTCACGGAGGGTGAGCCGCAGCCGGCCGGGCACCCGCGCGCGGGCGGCCGCGTCGGCGGCGTTCTGGGCCAACTCGACCACGAGCCGGTCCCGGTAGCCGCCGAGGACCAGGTCCTCCTCGGCGTTGGCGTCCTCGCGGAAGCGGGCGGGACTGGTGGCCCAGGCGTCGAGGACGCCGCGGCGCAGACGGGCGGTGCCGAAGGGGTCGGCGCCCTCTGCCGCCGGCCGCACGTACTTGCTGCTCACGTTCACTCTCCTCGTCTCCGTGGGGACGAAGGTACAGCGCGGGCGGGCGGCAGGCCGAAGGGGCGTGGTGGCCGTCCGGCCGCAGGTCATCAGTGGGCGCGGTGCGGGTAAGCGGTACGAGCCCGATCTCTTCGCACGAAAGGGGCGCTGTCCCATGGCCCGGACACAGGACGTCGTCGAGCTGATCCTCCAGGACCACCGGCGTATGGAGGACCTCTTCCGCCGGATGCGCAGCGTGGAGGCGGACCGCGCCGGCGCGCTGGCCGAGTTCGCGGACCTCCTGGTCGCGCACGCGCAGGCCGAGGAGAGCGAGGTCTATCCCGCCCTCAAGCGGTACAAGGACATCGACGACGAGGAGGTCGAGCACGGCGAGCACGAGCACGACGAGGGCAACAAGGCCCTGCTGGAGCTGCTGCAGGTGCGGGACGTGGGCTCCGAGGAGTGGGACGAGAAGCTGGAGGAACTGGTGGAGGCCGTCAACCACCACGCCGACGAGGAGGAACGCACCATCCTCAACGGCGCGCGCGAGAACGTGGCGATGAGCCGGCGCGAGGAGCTGGGGGCGGCGTTCCTGGAGGAGCGTGAACGCCAGCTGAAGGCCGGCTGCGGCTCGATCGAGAACGTGCGCCGCATCGTCGGGTCCTGATCGTCGGGTCCCGATCGTCGCGCCGGGCCGGGCCGGGCCGGGCGAGGCGCGGGCCGGGGGTTCCGGTCGTCACGTGGGCCGGGCAGGGGGCGAGCACCGCGCCCTGCCCGGCCCACGGGCGCCCGCCGCCGTCAACGTCCCGGTCCAAGGGCGTCCGCCGCCGTCAGCGTCCCGGCCCACGGGCGCCCGCCGCCGTCAGGGTCCCGGCCCGCAGGCGCCCACCTCCCTCAGCGTCCCGGCCCGCAGGCACCCGCCGCCGTCAGGGTCCCGGCCCGCAGGCGCCCACCTCCCTCCGCGTCCCGGCCCGCAGACGCCCACCGCCGTCAGGGTCCCGGCCCCGGGTCCGGCTGTACGGCGCGGCCCAGGCCCGCGCGGGCCGCTTCCAGTTGGGCGGCGAACGCGATGCCCAGGAACAGCGCGACGCCCGTCAGGTTGGCCCACAGCAGCAGGGCGACGAAGGCGGTCAGTGGCCCGTACACGGCGCCGAAGGACCCGCTGCGGGAGACGTAGAGGGCGAGCAGCCAGGTCGCGGTGACCCACAGCACCAGGTGGACGGCGGAGCCGAACGCCAGCCAGGTGTACCCGGGCTGGTCCCGGCGCGGCGACCAGCGGAAGACGGCGGCGGAGGCGACCCAGGCGAGCGCCGTTCCGACCGGCACCCGCAGGGCGCCCCACCACCCCCCGGGGCCGGGCCGGCCCAGTGCCTCGGTCGTCGCGGCGCCGACGGCCTCGCCCGCGACCAGGACGAGGAAGCCCAGCACCATCGGAATGCCCGCGGCGAAGGCGAGGAGCACCGCCCTGCCGTACTTGCGCGGGAAGGGCCGGTCCCGTTCGATGCCGTAGATGCGGTTGGCGCCCCGCTCGACCTGGCCCATCGCGGAGGCCAGGTTGAGGACGGAGAAGGCCAGCCCCAGGCAGAGCGCGACCTTCCCCCACGCGTCGGAACCGGCGGTGCGGCGGGTGCCGCGCAGCGCGTCCTGGATCACGTCCCCGCCGGCGCCCGGCGCGATCCTGCTCAGGGTCAGCTCGATGACGCGCCCCGCGCTCTCGGTGTGGGCGGCCGTGGCGAGGCCGACGAGCGCGATGACGAACGGCACCATGCCCAGCACGATCTGGAAGCCGAGGGCCCGCGCGTTGGTGAAGCCGTCGGCGTAGCGGAACCGGGAGAAGGCGTCGAGCAGCAGCCGCGCGCCCCCGTAGCGCCGCAGCGCCGCGAAGGCCTCGTCGCCGGACAGCTCGTCCCCGATCATGTCCCGCGTCTGCGGAACGTGTACCACCGTGCCCATCGTCCGCTGCCCCCCTCACCTGCCCGTGGTCACCTGTGTGCGGCCCGCCGTCACCGCGGCTCCGGGTGGGTGCCGGGGCCGTCGCCCGGACCGGCCAGCGGCGTCGGCGACAGGGCGGTGGGTTCCTCGCCCGGCTCCAGCAGCGTGTCCGCCGCACCGACGATCAGCGGATCCGGGGTGCCCACCGCGCCGCGGTCCTTGGCCGGATAGTCGAAGCGGTCGAGGAGGCTGCGCATCGCCTCCAGCCGGCCGCGCCGCTTGTCGTTGTTCTTCACGACCGTCCACGGCGCGTACGGCGTGTCCGTGGCCCGGAACATGTCGACCTTGGCCGCGGTGTAGTCGTCCCAGCGGTCGAGGGAGGCCAGGTCGGTCGGGGAGAGCTTCCAGTGGCGCACCGGGTCGACCTGGCGGATCGCGAACCGGGTGCGCTGCTCGGCCCGGGACACCGAGAACCAGAACTTCACCAGCAGGACGCCGTCGTCGGTGAGCAGCCGCTCGAACAGCGGGGCCTGCCCGAGGAACTGCCGGTACTCGGCCTCCGTGCAGAACCCCATGACCCGCTCGACGCCCGCCCGGTTGTACCAGGAGCGGTCGAAGAAGACGATCTCGCCGCGGGCCGGCAGCTCCGTCACGTACCGCTGGAAGTACCACTGTCCCGCCTCGCGCTCGGTCGGCTTCTCCAGCGCCACCACGCGGGCCCCGCGGGGGTTGAGCCGCTCGGTGAACCGCTTGATGGTGCCGCCCTTGCCGGCCGCGTCCCGCCCCTCGCAGACCACGACGAGCCGCCGGCCGGTGTCCTTCACCCAGCGCTGCAGCTTGAGCAGCTCGATCTGGAGGATCCGCTTCGTCCGCTCGTACTCGCGCCGGCCGAGCGTGCGGTCGTAGGGGTGGTTCTCCCGCCAGGTCTCGATCGGCCGGCCACCGGCGTCCAGGAGTATCGGCCGCTCCGGCTGCCGGTCGTCCACCTCCAGCCCGTGCAGCAGACGGCTCTCCTGCACCGGGCCGCCGGCCTCCGCGTCCCACGTCACCTGCTCGTGCTCGGCCACCGCACCTCTTCCGCCTCGCCGGGGCCACCCCGCCGGGCCCCGCCGTGTCCCCCTCCACGTGCCCGCCCCGGGCGGACCCAGTCCCGGGGCCCGCCCGACCGGCGACCGCGACCCGCGGGCCCTGTACGGTCTCTACGGTCGTTTCCGCCCGTACGTGCGAGACAGGAAGGCGATCACGTGGCCGAACTGCGGCTTGGACCACTGCTGAGGTACACCGACGACTCGTGCGCGACCGTGTGGGTCGAGGCGAGCCGGCCCTGCACGGCACGGGTGCGCTGCTCGAACGGCGCGGGCGGCACCGCCCCCACCTTCCAGGTGTCCGGGCACCACTACGCGCTCGTCACGGTGACCGGACTCGAACCGGGCACCTCACCGTCGTACGAGGTGTTCCTGGACGACACCCCGGTCTGGCCGCTGCCCGACTCGCCTTTCCCGCCCTCCGTCATCCGGGCGCCCGCCTCGGGCGACGGTGTCCGCGTGACCTTCGGCTCCTGCCGCTGGGCGGCGCCCCCGGCCGACGGCAAGGACCCGGTCGGCGCGGACGCCCTCGACACCCTCGCCGTCCGGCTGGCGGCCGACCCCGACGCCGAACGCCCCGACGTCCTGCTCCTGCTGGGCGACCAGGTGTACGCGGACGAGACCTCCGAGGAGACCCGGCGCTGGCTGGCCGGACGCCGCGACCTCGACCGGGCACCCGGGGCCCAGGTCACCGACTACGAGGAGTACTGCCGGCTCTACTACGAGTCCTGGCTCGACCCCGAGATCCGCTGGCTGCTGTCCACCGTGCCCAGCTTCATGATCTTCGACGACCACGACATCGTGGACGACTGGAACACCTCCGCCGCCTGGCTCGCCGACATGCGCGCCACCGACTGGTGGCAGGAGCGGCTGATGAGCGGCCTGATGTCCTACTGGGTCCACCAGCACCTGGGCAACCTCTCCCCCGCCGAACTGGCCGACGACCCCACCTGGGCCGCCGTCCACGCCACCGCGGACGGCACCGACGCGGTGCGCGCCCTGGCCGAGCGGGCCGACGCCGACTCCGCCCCGGTCCGCTTCAGCTACCGGCGCGACTTCGGCCGGGTCCGGGTCGTCATGGTGGACTCCCGGGCCGCCCGGGTCCTGGCCGAGGACCACCGCGCCATGCTCGACCCGGGCGAGGCCGGCTGGCTGCGCGAGCAGGTGCTGTCCGGCCCGGGCTCCTACGACCACCTGCTGCTCGGCACCTCCCTGCCCTGGCTGCTGCCGCACCTGGTGCACGACACCGAGACCTGGGACGCGGCCCTGTGCGCCGGGGAGCGCGGCACCCGCTGGGCCCGCTTCGGCGAGTACCTGCGGCGCCGGGCCGATCTGGAGCACTGGGCGGCCTTCCCGCGCTCCTTCGCCGACCTCGCCGCGGTGATAGCCGAGGCCGGCTCGGCGCCGGATGCCCCCGCGAGCGTGTGCGTCCTGTCCGGCGACGTGCACCACGGCTACGTCGCGCGGGCGTCCTGGCCCTCCGGCGGCCCCGGCATCCCCGTCGTCCAGCTCACCTGCTCGCCGGTGCACAACTCCGTGCCGCTGATGATGCGGGTCGGCTTCCGCCTCGGCTGGAGCGCGCCGGCCCGCGCGCTGGGCCGGCTGCTCGCCCGCCACGGCCGCTGCGAGCGGCCTCCGGTCACCTGGCGCAAGCGGGGCGGCCCGTGGTTCGGCAACCAGCTCATGACCCTGACCCTGCGCGCCCGCGCGGCCCACCTCCGCCTGGAACGGACGGGCCCGGACACGGCGTTGCACACCGTGCACGAAGCCGAGCTGACCGCCGGGTAGTTCAGCGCCGGGCGGCGTACCCCACGAACTCCGCCCAGGTCCCGGGACCGACGGTGAGGACGGCTCCGCCGGTCTGCTTGGAGTCGCGGATGTGGATGGTGGTGGGGGTGGGGGCGATCTCCAGGCAGGAGTCGCCTTCATTGCCGTCGCTGTAGCTGCTCTTGAACCAGTTCAGGGCTACTTCGACGCAGGAGTCGCCGTCGGGACCACTGCTGTGGCTGCTCTTGAACCAGCGGATCATGTTTCTCCCAGCAGGTGCTCAATGAGGGCCAGCGACTCTCCAGGGGGGAGGGCCTGCGCCCGGATGGTGCCATACCGCAACTCCAGGACGCGCAGCTCCCGCAGGTTCGAAACGGTACGACCGCTGAACGCGCCGTCGGACCGCCCGACGGCCGTGCCGTCCTCGAACTTGAGCACCTCGATCCTTCCGCTCATGCCCGGGTGAGGAGCGCTGTCCATCGGCATCACCTGAAGCGTGACGTTGTTGAACTGCCCGATATGCATCAGGCGTTCGAGCTGCTGTTGCCGCACCATTGTGCCTCCGACTCTGCGGCGCAGCGTCGCCTCTTCCAGGACGAAGCTCAGCGCAGGCGCGGGCGTGCGCTCGAAAATGGACTGCCGAGCCATGCGAGCGGCCACCCTTCGCTCCAGATCCCTCGGCGGGTATGCGGGCTGCCAGCACTCCAGCAGAGCACGCGAGTAGTCGGGGATCTGCAGGAGACCGTGAATGTTGCTGGCCTCGTACACGCCGATCTCGACCGCCTTCGCCTCCAGCGCCGCCAGATCCCGAACCTTCTTCGGATACCGGACCTTCTCCACGTCCTCCTTCATCGCGGAGAGCAACCCGCCCGCGCGCAGGACCTTGTCCGCCTTGTCCAGGTACTCGGGGCGGGGGATCCGCTTGCCGCCCTCCACCTTGTAGACCAGGTCCTCGCCGTAGCCGACGGCCTTGCCGAAGTCGGCCGCCCGCATCCCCACCGCCTCGCGCCGCAGCTTCAGCTGGCGGCCCACCGTGGCGATGACGGCGATCCCCCAGTCGTCGTCCGGGTCGACCTCCCACCCCGGCTCCTCCTCCTCCTCGCTCACACCGCGCCCCCTTCGCCGACAGTCCGGACAGCGCCGGACAAACGCCGGACAGTGACCGTACGCAACCATCTCGTCACTGTTCACGGTAGGCACGCACGGCCACGCTGAGTGATGTGAACCAGGAAATCTCCACCCCCGTCCCGAACGTGACCGTGCACCTGTCCCCCACGCCCCGGGGAGCCCGTCTGGCCCGCCTGCTGGCGACGGAGCAACTGCGTGCGTGGGGGCTGCCGTTGGACCCGGCGGCGCTGATCGTGGCGGAACTCGCCGCCAACGCGGCCACGCACGGCCGGGCCACGGGACGGGACTTCCGGCTGACGCTCTACGTCGTCGCCGAGACGCTGCGCATCGAGGTCACCGACACCCGGGGTGACCGGAACCCGGTTTCCGGGCGACCGGCACCGGACGCGGAGACCGGGCGGGGCCTGCTCCTCGTGGACGCGCTGGCCGACCGCTGGGGGACCGCACCGGGGCCGGCGCCGCGCAAAACGGTGTGGGCGGAAGTCCGCGTCGGACCGTCACCCGGGACTCCGTGCTCCGGGACTCCGTGCTCCGGCCGCTCGGGCGGTCCACCCCAAGAACTTCCTGGTGAAAGAACCCCACCGAACCCCACCCCGCCCTCCCGCGGTGGCAAGCTCACCCGCGAGGGTGAATATGCCAACTCGGCTTGCATTACGACCCGTTGCGCGCTCTACGCTCGGCACGAAAGCGAAGCCACCGCACAAATGCGGCGGCCCCCGGCCGGGACTAGCGATCCCGATCGAGGGCCTGACCCCCTGGGAAGCAGGAACTTCCCGAGGGCTTGACCACCAAGGAACAGAACTCCCCGATGGCCTGACCACCAAGGAACGAAACTCCCCGATGGCCGAGAAGAACCCTAGCGCTCCCCTGCGCTCCCGGTCCCGCATTGCCGGGAACAACCACCCGAACCGGCGGTCCCGCACCGCCGGGGTGGTCCACGAGAACTCCCGCCTCGCCGCCAACTTCACGGTGGTCGGCAACGAACTGCTCCAGCATCCGGAGCTGTCCTGCCTGGCCATCGGCCTGGGCGCGTACATCCAGTCGCTGCCCACCGGCGCCCCCGTCGACATCAAGACGCTCTCCACCCGCTTCACCGAGGGAGCGATCCGGGTGGCCCGGGCGCTGCGGGAACTGGAGGCGGCCGGCTACCTGCGCCGCGACCGCGTCCGCACATCCGACGGCCGTATCGTCACCGTCACGGTCTCCCGCAACCAGCCGGGCCGCCGCACGCGGGCCGACGCCCCCGCCGCCGAACCGCAGCCGGACCCACACCCGGACCCGCAGCCCCCTCAGCGGCCACATCTGCCTCCGCCGTCCCCCTCGGGGGCTGGACACCCGCACCTGCCACCCCACGCACAGCCGCCGACCTCGCAAGCACACCTGCCAGCCCACGCACAGCCGCCCACCTCGCAAGCACACCTGCCAGCCCACGCACAGCCGCCCACCTCGCAAGCACACCTGCCAGCCCACGCACAGCCGCCCACCTCGCAAGCACACCTGCCAGCCCACGCACAGCCGCCCGCGCCCTCGCAACCGCGGAGAACGTCGCAACCGCCGGGCCCTGCGCAGTCACCGCCCCGCCCGCGGAAGGCCCCGCGCAAACCGCTGCCCCCGGTGCCGCAGCCGTCCTGCCCCGCCCCGAAGCTGCTCCAGCTCGCCACGGAGCTGCTCGCGGATCTGCGCCGCCGCGACTGCCGCCTGCTGCTCAGCGAGACCGACGCGGCGCACTTGGCCCCCGGCGTCGGCGCCTGGCTGGAGAGAGACCTGAGCCCGGCCGACGTACGCCGTGCGCTGACGGCGGACCTGCCGACCGAGCCGCTGGTCCGCCCGGCAGCCCTCCTGGCCCACCGCCTGGCGGTGGGACTGCCACCGCTGCCCCCGTACCGGGCACCGGCGCCCCCACCCCCCGTCCGGCACCCGCTCCACGAGTGCGACGGCTGCGACCGCCCGTTCCGCGGCCCCGCCCCCGGCCGCTGCCGCGACTGCCGATCCGATCTCGGCGAGGCCGCCTAGCAGGAAAGCGGCGATCCTCCGGGCACGGCGAGGACGTGACCATCGCGGACCGGACCACCTCCACGGCCGGTCTGCCGCTCCACGAGTGAGCCGGCCCCCGGCGGGAGGGCCGGTTCGTCAGGAGTGGCCCAGTTCCGCCGTCGTCTCGTCGTCGGTCTCCGGGACCGAGCCCGAGTCGCGCGCCGGGCGGAGCGGGAAGGGGTCGACGCGGGTCTCGTCGATGACCGGCTGGGCCGGCTGCGGGGGCTTCGGCATGACCGCGGCCTCCGAGTGGGCGCCGCAGCCGTAGGAAAGGGAGACCACGCGGCCGTCCGCCGGGGAGAACTCGTTGGCGCAGATGCCGAAGGCCTGGCCGAGGGAGCCGCCGATCGGGGTGAGGAAGCCGCAGGTGGCGCAGGTGGCCGGCGCCGCCTGGGCCATCGGGGTCTGGGAGCCGAAGGACTCCTCCCAGCGGTCCGCGGCGACGTGCAGGCCGTACCGGGACAGGACCCGGGCACGGCGCATGCCCAGTTCCTCGGCCACCGAGGCGATCGAGCCCCGGGACGGGACCACCGGCTGGTGGGCGGGGGTGCCCGCGGTGACGTCGGCGTCCTCCGCCTCCGCCAGCTCCGCCAGCTCCCCGGAGACCGGTGAGTCCGGCGCCGGCTCGTCCTCGCCGGTGTAGCCCGGCTCCAGGCGCAGGTCGTCCTGGTCGGTGGGGAGCAGATCGCCGGGGCCGAGGTCGCCGGGGCGCAGCCGCTCGCTCCACGGCACCCACTCGGGGGCCAGGAGGGCGTCGGAACCGGGGAGGAGGACGACCTCGTCGAGCGTGACGAGCTTGGCGCGCGAGGCGCGGGCCACCGTCACCGCCCAGCGCCAGCCCCGGTAGCCCATGTCCTTGCACTCGAAGTAGTGCGTGACGACGCGGTCGCCCTCCGACACCAGGCCGGCGTGCTCGCCGACCACGCCGGGGGCGGCGGCCTCCTCGGCGGCGGTGCGGGCGAGATCGACCGCCTCGGCGCACAGACGGTCGGGGGTGCGGCTTCGCGTGGTCGCTGCGCTCACAGGTATCGCTTCTCTCCTACGCCGTCTCATCGAGTGCGGCTGCCTCCGGCGGGTTGGCGGACGGAGCGGACCGGGGGACCGCATCGACGTCTGCTTCCGCGCGCTCGGGCGCACCTCTGCCATCCATTCTGCGTTATGGCTGAGATACGCACGCTACACCGAACGAGATTCGTTACCGCTACGTGGCAGGTTTTCCCGCCCGGCAGCCCGCCACGCCCGGCGCCCGGGTGAGGGCTCCGCCGGGCGCGGCGCCCCGGGAACACAGCGCGTCATCGGCTTCGGTCCGCCGCCACACGTGTTGTAACCGCACTATCGACCGCCTTCTCGGGGCACTATGAACGTCGTGGCAGCCCCGGACAAGGCGAGTGGTCGTGGCGGCGGTGCGGCTCGCGTGGGCGACACCGTCCGCTCCGTCGGGCGTGCCCTGCACTTTCCGGTCACCGGCACCGCGCGGGGCATCCGCAAGGCCACGCACGCGAACGGCGCGGGCGAGTCGGGCCTGGGCAAGCTGATCGAACTGCACGCGGTGAACGGCGCGGGCGACGTGATGATCACCGTGGCGCTCGCGTCCACGGTGTTCTTCTCGGTCCCCACCGACGAGGCGCGCGGGCGGGTCGCCCTCTACCTGGCGATCACGATGGCGCCCTTCACCGTCCTCGCCCCCGTCATCGGCCCGCTCCTGGACCGGCTGCCGCACGGGCGGCGCGCCGCCATGGCCGCGGCGATGCTGGCACGGGCGCTGCTCGCGCTGATCATCTCGGGTGCCGTGGCGAGCGGGAGCCTGGAGCTGTACCCGGCCGCGCTGGGCGTGCTGGTGGCGTCCAAGGCCTACGGGGTGGTGCGCAGTGCCGTCGTGCCGCGACTGCTGCCGCCCCGGTTCTCGCTCGTGAAGGCCAACTCCCGGGTCACCCTGGCCGGCCTGCTGGCCACGGGTGCCGCCGCGCCGATCGCGGCGGGACTGCACGCCGTCGGTGACCCCTGGCCCCTGTACGGCGCCTTCGTGATCTTCGTCGGGGGCACGGTCCTGTCGTTCTCGCTGCCGCCCGAGGTGGACTCGGCGGGGGGCGAGGACGTGGCGCTCCTCGCGGCCGACGCGGAGCATCTGCACGGGCGGCGCCGCAAGGAGGCCAGGCGGCCGGGGCTGCGGACGGTGGGGCCCGCCGTCACGCACGCGCTGGGCGCCAACGCGGCTCTGCGCTGCCTGTCCGGGTTCCTGATCTTCTTCCTGGCCTTCCTGCTGCGCGAGCACCCGCTGACCGGGGAGAGCGCGGCGGTCTCGCTGGGGATAGTGGGGGTCGCGGCCGGTGCGGGCAACGCGCTCGGCACGGCCGTGGGGGCATGGCTGAGATCACGCGCCCCGGAGGTCATCATCGTGACGATGGTGGCGGTGGTGCTGTGCGTGGCGGTGGTGGCCGCGCTGTTCTTCGGCGCCTTCCTGGTGGCGGTCCTGGCCGCGGTGGCCGGGTTCGCGCAGGCGCTGGCGAAGCTGGCGCTGGACGCGCTGATCCAGCGGGACGTGCCGGAGCTGGTGCGCACCTCGGCGTTCGCACGCTCGGAGACGCTGCTGCAGATGGCCTGGGTGTTCGGTGGCGCCGTCGGCATCGTGATGCCGCTCAACGGCTCCCTCGGTCTCACGGTGGGCGCCGCGTTCGTGGCCGTCGGCTGGCTGTCCACCCTGAAGGGGCTCCTCGCCTCGGCCCGCCACGGCGGCCGGTCCCAGGCCCGAGTGGCCTGACGGGCGCGATGCCGGGGCTCCTCGCCTCGGCCCGGCAGGGCGGCCAGCACCGGGCCCGAGTGACCTGACGGGCGCGATGCCGGGGCTCCTCGCCTCGGCCCGGCAGGGCGGCCAGCACCGGGCCCGAGTGACCTGACGGGCGCGGCGCCGGGGCTCCTCGCCTCGCCCGGCACGGCGGCCGTTCCGGGCCCGGGTGGCCCGACGGGCGCGGTGCCCGGCCCCGCGCCACCGGCCCGGCCGGTCCGACGCGGGGTGCGCGGCCCCCGCGCCGGGGGCACGCCCGGCCCGCCGGACGGGGCCCGGCCCCCGTGCGACGGGCACGGCTGGCGTAACGAACCGGGCACGCCGCACCCCACGTGGGCGGACGGCTCCGGGCGCCCGATAGCCTTCCGTCATGACCACGCTGCCCCGCGGCGAAGCCGCTGATGCACACAAGGGTGTGCGACGCCGCCGCGCCGTCGCCGCCGCCGGCGCCGTTTCCGCCGGACTGCTCGTCCTGTCCGCCTGCGACAAGCCGACGCCCGTCGCGACCGTCACCGTCGGCCGTGACTCGGTCAACTCCGAGGCGATCTGCTACAACGACGGCAAGGCGCTGGACACCAAGTCGCTGACGGAGTGCGCCAAGAAGGCCGAGTCCGCCAAGACCATCAAGGTCGACCAGGACGAGACGGTCCGCTTCGGCGTCGACCCCAAGATCGCGGACGCCGGCTGGACGATCCTCGTGAACGGCCGCCAGTTCACCGACACCAGCAAGAAGACCTACCGCACGATCCCGGGCAGCGCGTTCTTCAACGAGCAGTACGGCACCCAGGGCGCCACCAACACGGTCCTGATCCAGATGGGCAGCAACCCGGCCAAGGGTGTGTGGTCCTTCAAGCTCAAGAAGGCCTGACCACGAATTCCCCACGCGTCCTCGTGGCCACCGCGGTCCCCGCCGAACGGGACGCGGTGGCAAGGGCGTTCCCGGAGGCCGCCGAGGACGTGCGGCTGCCGGGCGCCCTGCTCCGCCGCACGGCGGCGGGCTGCGACCTGCTCGCCGCCGGAGTCGGGCCGGCCCTCGCCGCCGCCTCCACCGCCGCCGCCCTGACCGCCGCCGCGCTGGCCGGCACACCGTACGGCCTGGTCGTCTCGGCCGGGATCGGCGGTGGCTTCGCACCCGGGGCACCCCTCGGGTCGCTCGTCGTCGCCGACGCGATCACCGTGGCCGACCTGGGTGCCGAGAGCGCCGACGGCTTCCTGCCGGTCACCGAACTGGGCTTCGGGACCGTCACCCACCTGCCCCCGCCGTCGCTCGTGCGCATCGCGTCCGAGGCCACCGGCGCCCTCACCGGCACCGTGCTGACCGTCTCCACCGTCACCGGCACCGCCGCCCGGGCCGCCGAGCTGACCGCCCGGCACCCCGGCGCGCTCGCCGAGGGCATGGAGGGGTTCGGCGTGGCCGAGGCCGCCACCGCGCACGGGGTGCCCGTGCTGGAGGTCCGCGCGGTCTCCAACCCGGTCGGCCCGCGCGACCGTGCCGCCTGGCGCGTCGGCGACGCCCTCACCGCCCTGACCGAGGCCTTCGGGAAGCTCGCGCCCGCATTGGAGAGTTGGACATCGGTATGACGACCAGTGAGCAGCAGACCCTGCAGATCGCGTTCTCACCCTGCCCGAACGACACCTTCGTCTTCGACGCCCTCGCCCACGGCCGCGTCCCCGACGCGCCCGCGCTGGACGTGACCTTCGCCGACATCGACATCACCAACGGCATGGCCGAGCGCGGCGAGTACGACGTGCTGAAGGTGTCGTACGCCGTCCTGCCGTACGTCCTCGACGAGTACGCGCTGCTGCCGTGCGGCGGTGCGCTGGGCCGGGGGTGCGGGCCGCTCGTGCTGACGCGGGAGCCGGGTGCCGATCTCTCCGGCCGCACGGTGGCGGTCCCGAGCGAGAAGTCGACCGCCTACCTGCTGTTCCGGCTCTGGGCCGCGGACACCCTGCCCGACGACGTCGGCGAGGTCGTCGTCATGCCGTTCCACGAGATCATGCCGGCCGTGCAGGACGGCAAGGTGGACGCCGGACTGGTCATCCACGAGGCCCGCTTCACGTACCGGAACTACGGCCTGCACAAGCTCGCGGACATGGGTGAGCACTGGGAGCGGACCACCGGCCTGCCGATCCCGCTGGGCGCGATCATCGCCAGGCGCTCGCTGGGCGCCGAGGCGCTGGCCGGACTCGCCGAGGCCGTCCGGGCCTCCGTACGGGCGGCCTGGGACGATCCCGAGGCCTCCCGGCCGTACGTCATGGCGCACGCGCAGGAGATGGACCCGGCCGTCGCCGACCAGCACATCGGCCTGTACGTCAACGAGTTCACCGCGGGCCTGGGCGAGGACGGTTACGCCGCCGTCCGCGGGCTGCTGACCCGTGCGGCGGCCGAGGGGCTCGTGCCCGCCCTCGGCCCTACGGCGCTCGCTTTTCCGTAGGGCCCGGGACGCGTCCGTTCCCCGGAGGCGGGGTCAGACGTCCAACTGGTCGGCGACCGCGCGGAGCAGGCCGGCGATCTTCTTGCCGGAGACCTTGTCGGGATAGCGGCCCTTCTCGAGCATGGGCGTGATGTTCTCGAGGAGGGTCGTCAGGTCCTGCACGATCGAGGCCAGCTCGTCCGGCTTCTTGCGCTGGGCTGCGGCGACCGAGGGCGTCGGGTCGAGCACGGTCACGGACAGGGCCTGGTCGCCGCGCTGACCGGCGACGACACCGAACTCCACACGCTGTCCCGGCTTGAGCACGTCGACTCCGGCGGGGAGAACCGAGGAATGGACGAAGACGTCACCGCCGTCGTCGCGGGAGAGAAAGCCGAAGCCCTTCTCACTGTTGAACCACTTGACCTTGCCAGTCGGCAAAGCACACACTCCCTCGATCCGTCCCGGACTGGCCGGACGCCTGTTGAACTGCCGTTGAGACAGCCTACCGGGGGTCTCTCCAGGGAGACATGCCTTAAAACGACAGTGAGCTCCTGTCTGTGTCGACAGAGGCTCAAAGTGATGGGGGAAGTGTCAGGCGCTACCCGATGTGCCGGCAGGGAGTCGCGCGGGAGACTTGAAGAGCCTTGACAATGGCACTTCTCCACTCTCCCCCTCGGCCTGACGAGCCTTGGCCACGAAGAGCAGATCCTCAGTGACGACGGCAGGACGTCCACCAGGCAGCGACAGCCACAGAGGGGTGCCGGAAGGGCCGGCCAGGGAGTCAAGGACTTCCAGAAGGGGCTATCAGATGACCGCTGGGAGGCACTCGGGCAACTTCACTCAGGGAGCCATCGAGGGGGCGCGGCCACGAAGCCGTCGAGGGAGGGCCGGGCAGCGTCCTGGCTGGACGCAGCCCGGTACCGCACGGCGCGAGATTCCCGGCCGCGGTGGACCTTGCTCCTGAGGAATAGCAGGACCTTTTCTTTGTACCTCACTACTTTTACAGCGCCTCAAGCCCTTTCAGGACTGCCGGAACATCATCCGCACCCAATTCCCTCGATTCAGGGCTGATCCAGTGCGCCGGTACGTTATGGCCAGTCAGTAGCCGGCCCATCTTCTCTTCCTTGTTGAGCTTCAGCTCTTGCGTCATGGCCTGAATGTCCCCAAGGTCCATGATGATACCCAGTCCCGCATTCGGAATCGCATCACTCCACACCCAGACCTTCACCTGATAGCCCCGGAGGAATTCTCTACGGTCTTCCTGGTCTTTGACTGCCCAGACTTCCCCGTACTTCTTACCCGTATCCCACAGGGCAGGGCTCAACCGTTGCGCCTCTTGCCTTTCCAGAAGGGAGCGCCACAATGACCGCAGCGAGCAGCACCGGAAAGCAGACTCTTGGCACCTGTACGGCTTTCCGCCCCCTCAGCCTTGGGGGCGGGCTTGATCCGGTCCACCAGATATTCCCACTGCTCCATTGACGCCAGGGGGTTCGCGGGGAGGATCACCGGCTCCCCCTGGTCATCCAAGACAGCCTCACCCTTGTACGTGTAGATACCGGGAACCCAAGAGGAGCGGATGAATTTGTTGACGATGGTGGACTGCCATCGAGTCCCCTTGGTTTCCTCACCTTTCAGCTTCCGCAGGTGGTCTCCCCAGGTGAGCAGGCCACGGCCGTTGAAGTCTCGCGCAATCCGGTGTGTGGAGTGACCCTCACTGATTCGCCGGAAGATCTCTTCCACGATGGGGTGGAAGTCCTGGTCAATCTCCAGGACCTTCCTCTTGCCACCCTCTACGGCCTTGATGCGGTAGCCGGTAGGCGGAGCACCCGTGAGCCATGAACGGTTCTCCAGACGGCTCTGTACGCCGTTGAGGATGCGTGCCTGGATCGTGTCCCACTCGGCCTCGGCGAAGACGGCAGTCATGCGAGCCATCATCTTGCCCTGGGGAGTCGAGAGGTCGAAGCCCTCTTCCACACAGACGATGAACTTCCCGTTTTCCTGCGCCCACTCCAACAGTTCATTGAAGTGCGTTGAGCGACGGGTGAGCCTGTCCATCCTGGCTGCAATGATCACGTCGAACTCGTCAGCTCGGGACGTGAGCCACTTCCCCAGTTCGGGCCGCTTGAAGGGCGACATGGAGCCCGAGACGTCCGCGTCCTCCGCCTCCCCCACCAGGACGCCGGACACGTGTGGAGAGCTGACATGGTGTCGGATCACGCCACGCTGCCACTCGATGGACGTGGAACCGTCCGAGTCGGCAGACAGTCGGAGACAGCCGAGGTAGCGCAGGCCAGGTGTCATGACGGCGAGGTTAGCGAGGTATGTGTGCCTGGCCAGCTGACTTCACTTTGTCGTCAGGCACGCCTCGTCCTCGTACCCGTCGGGAAAACCGCTCGCAAACGGCTCCTCACAGCACTGGAGCGGGTCGGCCGTGGCCCGCCCCATACCGAGCGCCAACAAGCGCTGACGGTCTTCGCACGGGTGACAAGACGTCCCCCGGTCGTTCTCCCGCGCGGGGAACTACCCTGGTCCGGTGCCCGACAACACCCAAACGAATTCCGCCGCGCCCGGTGACCGGCTGATCCGCGCCGGTGCCGTCGTCTTCTTCATCGGAGCCGCGGCCACGCTCGTCACAGTGGCTCCGCTGTTCTTCGGCGCGAAGCCATTTCCGACCTACATGTTCGGCTTGAGCATGCTCATGGCGGTGGGGTTCCTCATCGCCGGGGCGGGAGTCCTCCGCTCGATCTCCGCGGGCCGCCGCCAGGCGGGGGGCCCGGGGGAGGGGGTTGGGCGTTAGGCGTTGGGCGGGGGCTGCCGGGCGTTAGGCGTTGGGCGGGGGCTGCCTGGCCTTAGGCGTGTGGCGGGGGCTGCCGAGCGTTGCCCGGTACGACGTCAGGGGCGGGGGTGCCGCCCGGTGCGGCGTCAGGGGCGGGGGTGCCGCCCGGTGCGGCGTCAGGGGCGGGAGTGCCGCCCGGTGCGGCGTCAGGGGCGGGGAGTGCCGGGGGCCAGGCGTTGGGCGGGGGTGCCGCCCGGTGCGGCGTCAGGGGCGGGGGGCCGGGAGGTACTCGGTCAGCCAGTCGGGGAAGGCGTCGAGGTCGTCCAGTACGACGTCGGCTCCGGCCGCGCGCAGTTCGTCGGCGGGGCAGGGTCCGGTCGCCACGGCCACCGACAGCGCGCCCGCCGCGCGGGCTCCGCGCACGTCACCGGTGTGGTCGCCGACGTACACGGTGGCGCCGTACTCGCGCAGCGCCTGCGCCTTGCCCTCGGCCCACAGGTCGCCGACGACCACGTCCGGCTCGATGCCGAGGTGGGACAGGTGCAGCTTGGCGTTCGGCTCGTACTTGGCCGTGACGACCAGCGTGCGTCCGCCGGCCGCCCGCACCGCGTCCATCGCCTCGGCGGCGCCGGCCATCGCGGGGCTCGCGGCAACGGCGATCGCCGGGTACATCTGCCGGTACAGGTCGGCCATCGCCGGGACGTGCTCGGCCGGGAACCAGTTGATCAGCTCGTCCGCGAGCGGCGGGCCCAGCCGGGTCACGGCGAGATCGGCGTCGATGTAGGTGCTCGTCCGCTCCGACAGGGCCAGGTAGCAGGCACGGATACCCGGCCGGGAGTCTATGAGGGTCATGTCGAGGTCGAACCCGACGGTGAGCGAGGCGGCAGAGGTCATACCGCCCATTGTGCGGGGCGGCTCCGCCGGGGGGGCCGGGGGTGGGCCCGGTGGGTGCTCGGCTCCGCCGGGGGGCCGGGAGTGGGTCCGGTGCGTGTTCGGCTCCGCCGGGGGGCCGGGGAGCCCGGTGCCTGTTCGGCTGCGGCTCCGTCGGGAGCCGAGGGGTGGGCCCGGTGCGTGTTCGGCTGCGGATGCGTGGCGGCTGGTCGCGCAGTTCCCCCCGCCCCTGGGTGGGACCGGACCACGCCGACTGGATCGGCACCGCAGGCGCCCCGAAGGGGCGCGGGGAACTGCGCGAGAGGCCACCACCGACCCGCACCCGAACACACACCACAACCACCCCCAAAGGGGCGCGGGGAACTGCGCGAACGACCACCACCGACCCGCACCCGAACACACACCACAACCACCCCCAAAGGGGCGCGGGGAACTGCGCGAACGACCACGACGGACCCGCAGTCGGAGACGGGCGGCCGGTAGCCGGTGGTGTCATCTGCGTTGGGAGCGCCACGCCAGGTACAGCGCCGACGCGACCGCCGCCCCCCTGACGACCCACGGCCAGGTCTCGGCGACGGCCTCCGACATGTGCCCCTGGGCGATCGGTTCGCCCCAGCGCCCGTCGTTGCGGCCCCACAGCCATACCACCCCGGCCGCGACCGCCGTGCCGGGCAGCACCATCACCGCCCACTTGGTCTCCGCGGCCGTCAGCCGCCGCGAACCGTAGGCGATCAGCCACCCCAGGAGCAGCGCGAACCAGTTGCCGAGCACCGCGCCGGCGACCAGCGCGGCGGCGGCCAGCAGCAGGAGCGGGTTGGACCAGCCCGCGGCGGGCCTCGGCAGCAGACGGCGCGCGGGAGTCTTCGCCGCAGCCGGAGCCAGATCGGCAGCCGCAGCCCCAGCCGCAGTCGGGTCCGCGGCCCCCGCGGCAGCGACCGCGCGTCGGCCGAACAGGCGACGGCGCACCGCGGGGCCCGCCGCCGGCGCCGCCTCGGCCGGTCCCCCCGCCGCCGACTCCACGGCGCTCCCCTCTTCCGCCTCCTTCGGCGGCCGCCTGAGCAGCTCGGGGATCTCCACACCCCCGACGAACCCGGGCACCGAGTCGATCTCGCCGAGGGAAGCGCCCGAGCCGAAGGGACCGCCGCTCACCCGCCACCAGTCGGTCGGTACGGCGCCGTCCCCCAGTTCGTGCGCGGGGGCGAGGTGCGGCGGGGAGGGCGCGGCGCGCGGGGCCGGGGGTTCGGGCTCGGCCGGGCGCGGCCGGGGCACGACCCGGCGCAGCCCCTTGGGCCGTTCCTCCTCCGGAGGCCGCTTCCGGGGCGCGGGCTGCACGGGTACGGCTGCCGTGGGCGGCCGCGGGCCGCGGCCGCCGTCCGCGGGGCCGCCCGCCGCCTCGACGACCTCGTCCGGACTGCCCAGGTGGTCCAGGATGCGGCGGACCGCGGCGGGCGAGTCCACGGTCGCCTTGGCCCGGCGCCGGTCGATCTCGTCGCGCAACTGCGACACGAGCCGCATCCGCGTGGCCGACGGCAACTGCCGCTGGTGAGCGACGTCCCCGACGCGGCTCAGATACTCGTAGACGACCTGGTCGCTCTCGATCCCCACGGAACCCCTCCGGGGTGCACGCCGACTGATACCCCGCCAAGGACGGTACCGCGTGTCCCCGACCCCCCGAAGCCGGTACACCGCCCCGCCCACCACCCACACCCGACGACCGCCCACCCCGTCACCCCGACCAACCGGACCGCCAACCCCCCGAAGCCGGTACACCGCCCCGCCCACCGCCCACCGCCCACACCCGCCGACCACCCACCCCGTCACCCGGACCAACCGGACCCGCCGACCACCCACCCGGTTCGCCCCGACCAACCGGACCCACCGACCACCCACCCCATCGCCCCGACCACCCACACCCCCCGACCACCCACCCGGTTCGCCCCGACCAACCGGACCCACCGACCACCCACCCCATCGCCCCGACCACCCGCACCCACCGACCACCCACCCGGTCGCCCCGACCACCCGCACCCACCGACCGCCCCGCGCACCGGGTCCGGACGGGCGGGGATGTCCGCTACCGTTGGCCGGATGAGCCCCGAGGCCCACTCAGCCCCCCGCTCCCTCGCGGAAGCGCTCCGTGCCAGGGACGACGCCTCCCTGGGCGCGTTGCTGCGCAGCCGCCCGGATCTCATCACCCCCGTCCCCACCGACCTCACCCAGCTCGCCACCCGGGCCGGTACCCGCGCCTCGGTGCTGCGGGCCCTGGAGCGGCTGGACCGGTTCGCGCTGCAGACGGCGGAGGCGCTGGCCGTGGCCCCGGACCCGGCGCCGTACGGCACGCTGCTCGGGCTGATGGCCGGGGACGGCGGGGACCCGGCGGTCGCCGCCGCGCTGCCGCGCGCCGTCGGCACCCTGCGGGAACAGGCGCTGGTGTGGGGCGACGACGACCGGCTGCGGCTCGTGCGCACCGCCCGGGAACTGCTCGCCCCGTCGCCGCAGCACCCTTCACCGACCGGCCTCGGGCCGACCGTGCAGGAGGCCACCTCGGGCATGTCGCCGGGCCGGATCCAGGAGATCGTGACGACGGCCGGGCTGCCCTCGACGCACGACTCGGTGTCCGCCGTGGCCGCGCTCACCGCGCTGTTCACCAGCCGGAAGAAGATGGCCGCCCTGCTCGCCGGCGCCCCGGAGGCCGCGCGGGAGGTGCTGTCCCGGCTGGTGTGGGGGCCGCCGTACGGCCAGGTGACCCCGGACCCGGCCGCGCATCTGCGCTGGCTGCTCGACCGGGGCCTGTTGTTGCCGACCGGTCCCGGCACGGTCGTACTGCCCCGCGAGGTCGCCCTGCACCTGCGCGAGGGCCGCGCCCACCGGACGACCGAGCCGCTGCCGCCCGCCGTGAGCGCGGCCGCGGCCCACAGTCCGCAGCTGGTGGACGCGACGGCGGCCGGGCAGGCCTACACCGCCCTCGCCACCGTGGAGGAACTGCTGAAGGACTGGGACGAGGGCGGTCCGGCCGTACTGCGGGCCGGAGGGCTGAGCGTGCGGGACCTCAAGCGGACCGCCGTGGCCCTGGACGTGTCGGAGCCGGTCGCCGCCTTCTGGGTCGAGCTGGCCTACGCGGCCGGTCTGCTCGCCTCCGACGGCGAGGCCGACGAGCGGTACGCGGCCACCCCCGCCTACGACGAGTGGCGGGAGCGGCCCGCCGCCGAGCGCTGGGCCCACCTCGCGGAGGCCTGGCTCGCGGGCACCCGCACACCGGGGCTGGTCGGCGGCCGGGACGCGAAGGACCGCACGCTCTCGGCGCTCGGTCCCGGTCTGGACCGCTCGGCCGCGCCCGAGGTACGGCACCGGGTGCTGACCCTGCTGGCCGGGCTGCCGCAGGGCACCGCCCCCGACACCGAGTCGGTGCTGGCCCGGCTGCGCTGGGAACGGCCGCTGCGCGGTCCGCAGCGCGACGAGGACCTGCGGATCCGGCTGGCCCGCTGGACCCTGTCGGAGGCCGAACTGCTGGGCGTGACCGGCCGCGGCGCCCTGTCCGCCCCCGCCCGCGCACTCCTGGGCACACCACCGGCACCGGCGACACCGGCGGTCTCCGCCGATTCCGGGCGCGGGCCCGGGAAGGGGGCGGGGACCGGGTCCGCCACGACCGGCTCGCCCACGGCCGCCACGCCCACGACGGGCTCCCGCGCGACCGGCCCCACGGCCCCAGGCCCCGCGACCGGCCCCACGTCCGCAGGCCCCGCGACCGGTCTCGCCGAGCCCGTCGGGCCCGGTGACAAGCTGCCGGTGCACCATCACCGGCCGCCCGCGTCGCACGCGGTCCTCTCCCCCGCCGAGCAGGCGAAGGCCACGGCCGCCGCGGTCCGGCTGCTCGCACCGCTGCTCCCCGAGCCGCTGGACCACGTCCTGCTGCAGGCCGACCTGACGGCGGTGGCCCCGGGCCCGCTGCAGCGCCCGCTCGCGGACGTGCTGGGTGTGCTCGCCGAGGTGGAGTCCAAGGGCGGGGCGACGGTCTACCGCTTCACCCCGGCCTCGGTGCGCCGCGCGCTGGACGCCGGCCGGACCGCCGCCGAACTGCACGCGTTCCTGACCCAGCACTCCCGCACCCCGGTGCCGCAGCCGCTGGCGTACCTGATCGACGACGTGGCCCGCCGGCACGGGCATCTGCGGGTGGGCGCGGCCTCGGCGTACGTGCGCTGCGACGACGACGCGCTGCTGAACGAGATCGTCGCCGACAAGCGGTCCGCCGCGCTGGGCCTGCGCCGCCTCGCCCCGACCGTGCTCGCCGCCCGGTCCGACCCGGCCTCGCTGCTGGAGGGGCTGCGTGCGATGGGCTACGCGCCGGCCGCCGAGTCCGCCGAGGGCGACGTCCTGATCACCCGGGCGCACGCCCACCGCACCCCGCCGCGCACCGCCCCCGACCCGGTGCCCGACGGGCCGCCGCCGCCCGACGGCACGCTCCTCGGGGCGGCGATCCGCGCGATCCGGGCCGGTGATCTGGCCGCCACCACCCCGCGCAAGACCACCGGCACGGTCCTGGCCGGCGGTGAACTGCCCCGCACCTCCTCCGCGGAGACGCTGGCCACCGTGCAGGCCGCCGTCCTCACCGGCGAGTCCCTGTGGATCGGCTACGTCAACGCCGAGGGCTCCGCGAGCCAGCGCGTCATCGCCCCGGTCCGGGTGGAGGGCGGCTTCGTGACGGCGTACGACCACACGGCCGACGAGGTCCGCACCTATCCCCTGCACCGGATCACCGGGGTGGCGGAGCTGGCGGACGACTGAGGCCGCTTCGGCGGCCCCCTCCTGATCATCCGCCGGTAGGGCACACTGGAGGTTTGGCCGTGCCGAAGGGAAGTACATAGGTGAACGGACCACTGATCGTCCAGTCCGACAAGACTCTGCTCCTGGAAGTGGACCACGAGCAGGCCGACGCGTGCCGCCGGGCCATCGCGCCGTTCGCCGAGCTGGAGCGGGCGCCCGAGCACATCCACACCTACCGGGTCACGCCGCTGGGCCTGTGGAACGCTCGCGCGGCCGGGCACGACGCCGAGCAGGTCGTGGACGCCCTGGTGGAGTTCAGCCGCTACCCCGTGCCGCACGCGCTGCTCGTGGACATCGCCGAGACGATGGACCGCTACGGCCGCCTGACCCTCTCCAAGCACCCCGCGCACGGTCTGGTGCTGACCACCACCGACCGGCCGGTGCTGGAGGAGGTCCTGAAGTCCAAGCGGATCGCCCCGCTGGTCGGTACGCGGATCGATCCGGACAGCGTCGCCGTGCACCCCTCCGAGCGCGGGCAGATCAAGCAGGTGCTGCTCAAGCTGGGCTGGCCGGCCGAGGACCTCGCCGGTTACGTGGACGGTGAGGCGCACCCGATCGAGCTGCTGGAGGACGGCTGGAGCCTGCGGCCGTACCAGAAGCAGGCCGTGGAGAACTTCTGGCACGGCGGCAGCGGCGTCGTCGTGCTGCCCTGCGGCGCCGGCAAGACGCTGGTCGGCGCGGGCTCGATGGCGCAGGCGAAGGCGACCACGCTCATCCTGGTGACCAACACCGTCTCCGCGCGGCAGTGGAAGCACGAGCTGGTGAAGCGGACCTCGCTCACCGAGGACGAGATCGGCGAGTACAGCGGGACGAAGAAGGAGATCCGGCCCGTCACCATCGCCACCTACCAGGTCCTCACCACCAAGCGGAAGGGCGTCTACCCGCACCTGGAGCTGTTCGACTCCCGGGACTGGGGCCTGATCGTCTACGACGAGGTGCATCTGCTGCCGGCGCCCGTCTTCAAGTTCACCGCCGACCTCCAGGCGCGGCGCAGGCTCGGTCTGACGGCCACCCTGGTGCGCGAGGACGGCCGCGAGTCGGACGTGTTCTCGCTGATCGGGCCCAAGCGGTTCGACGCTCCGTGGAAGGAGATCGAGGCGCAGGGCTACATCGCGCCCGCCGACTGCGTCGAGGTGCGGGTGAACCTCACCGAGTCCGAGCGGCTCGCCTACGCCACCGCGGAGACCGAGGAGAAGTACCGCTTCTGCGCCACGACCGCCACCAAGCGGAAGGTCACGGAGGCCATCGTCCGCCGGTTCGCCGGGCAGCAGATCCTGGTCATCGGCCAGTACATCGACCAGCTCGACGAGCTGGGCGAGCATCTGAACGCCCCGGTGATCAAGGGCGAGACGTCCAACGCGCAGCGCGAGAAGCTCTTCGAGGCCTTCCGCCAGGGCGAGATCAGCGTGCTCGTCGTCTCCAAGGTCGCCAACTTCTCCATCGACCTGCCCGAGGCCACGGTCGCCGTCCAGGTGTCCGGGACCTTCGGCTCCCGCCAGGAGGAGGCCCAGCGGCTGGGCCGGGTGCTGCGCCCGAAGGCCGACGGCCACCAGGCCCACTTCTACTCGGTGGTCGCCCGCGACACGCTCGACCAGGACTTCGCCGCCCACCGCCAGCGCTTCCTGGCCGAGCAGGGCTACGCCTACCGGATCGTGGACGCGGACGAGATCCTGGCCGAGGGCACGGGCTGACGCGCCCGGCGGCCGAGGACCGGCGCCCCCGCCAGCAGTGCGAGCCCGAGCAGCGCGTACGGCGACGCCAGGGGCTGCTGCCACCACGGGAAGTGCAGGTCGCGGTCGCCCTGGTGGGGCAGCAGCCAGAAGGTGCGGGCCGTGAACGCCGTGGCCGTCAGGGCGGCCAGGCGGATCCGGCCCTCACCGAGGAGTACGGCGATCAGCGGCACGCACCACACCCAGTGGTGGGACCAGCTGATCGGGGAGATCAGCAGGGCGGTGAACGCGGTGAGCGGGATGCCGTGCCGGTCCTCGCCGGCGCGTACCGCCAGCCACAGGCCCGCCGCGCCGACGGCCGCCGCCGGGAGCGCCCAGGCGAGGCCGGGCGCGGGGTCGCGGAGGGCCCGGGCGAGCAGTCCCTGCAGGGACTGGTTGTCGACGATCCACACCTTGCCCACCCGGCCGGTCTCGTACAGCCGCCGGGTCCAGAAGTCGGCGCTCGCCGCGGGGAGCAGCAGGCCGCCGAGCACGGCGGTGCCCGCGCAGGCCGCCGCCGCCGTGAGCGCTTCCCGTCGGCGTCCGGTGAGGAACAGGTAGGGCACGAACACGGCCGGGGTGAGCTTGATGCCGGCCGCGATGCCGAGGGCCACGCCCTTGCCGCGGGCGGTCGGGGGCCGGGTGAGGTCCCACAGGACCAGGCAGGTCAGGGCGAGGTTGATCTGGCCGAACAGCAGGGTCTGGAAGACGGGTTCGAGCCAGAGGGACAGGGCCGCGGCCGCGCAGAGCAGGGGCGTCGGCAGGGGGGTGCTCGGGGCGGACCGGAGGGTGGGCCCGGCGGACAAGGGGGTGGGCCCTGCGGCCAGGGGGGTGCTCGGGGCGGCCAGGGGGGCGGGCCGGGCGGCCAGGCGGGCCGAGAGGGCGATCAGCAGGACGAGCAGGAGCGTGTTGCCCGCGAGGAAGGCCGCCTTCAGCGCCGGGACGGGCAGCCAGGTGGCCGGGACGAACAGGATCGCCGCGAAGGGCGGGTAGGTCGCGGGCAGCTGCCACCGGGTGACGGTGAAGCCGTAGAGATCGTGGCCGTGGGCCACGGCCGCGCCCTCGGCCCGGTAGACGAGCAGGTCGGCCATGGGCGGGTGGCGGACGGCGCACAGTGTGACGAAGGTGAGGAGCGAGGCGAAGGAGAAGACGAGGAGGAGGGCTGCCGTCCGTTTCCGCACGGAGGCGACCCTATGCCGTCACCTGCGGCGTACGCCCGCTTCCTCGCCGTACTCCCCCAGGATGACGACGCCGAACGCCGCCTGCGCGAACACCTTGATGGCCCGCAGGGCGTTGCCGACGACGTGGGGGTGGGGCCCGTCGACGGCCGTGGCACCGGTCGGGGGACGGACGGGGGCTGGGTGGATGGTTGCTGCGCTCATGTCTCCATGGTGGAACTTCGGGCACGCGTCCGGCATCGGTCCGGGGGGTCGTTTTCGATGGGCGCCGGGTAGGCCTCGGGACGGACCCCGGCCCCTACGCCGGGCGTGCCCTTCCCCTAGGGGACGAGGCCGGGCGACCAGGTGCCGGACACGTGGAGCACGTGGGTGCCGACGCGTGGAGGGCGCGGGTGGTGGCGGACGCGTGGCAGACCGGGCACGAGGAGGCCCACGAGGGGGCCGCGGAAAACGCGTTGGCTCCTGCCCGGGCCCCTGCCCTAGAATCTCCGCTCTTGCCCGCCTCCCCTCAGGGAGTGCCGCCGCCCGGACGGAAACCGGGCGGCCCCGTCATGCGCCGTCATGCCCTGTCATGGAAGAGCAGCTCCGGAGGCACCCCCTTGTCCACCCCCGCCCACGGCCCGCTGACCGACCCGCCCGCCGGGCGAGCGCCGGCCGATCCGCTCACCGAGCAGACGGCGACCGACTCGCTCATCGGGCAAGCGCCGGCCGACCCGCTCGCCGGGCGAGCGCCGGCCGATCCCCTCGCCGATCCGCTGGCCCGGGAACGTGCGCACCTCGCCTCCTCCCGCGCCGCCCTGCGCGCCATGCGCGAGGACGTGGAGGCGCTGGACATCAAGGACGTCACCGCGAACTGGGTCAACGCCGAGGTGCTCGCCCGGCAGATCGACGACCGCATCAAGGCGCTGGCCGACCTCAGCGACACCCCCCTGTTCTTCGGGCGGCTGGACTACCTGCACGCGCCGGGCGCCGAACAGGCCGAGGGAGCCGACGGGGAGAGGTTCTACATCGGGCGGCGGCATGTGCACGACGGCGACGGCGACCCCATGGTCATCGACTGGCGTGCGCCGGTCTCGCAGCCGTTCTACCGGGCCTCCAGGAAGGACCCCATGGACGTGGGGCTGCGCCGCCGCTTCGGCTACACCGGTGGCGACCTGACCGCCTACGAGGACGAGCACCTGTCCGACCCGGAGGATCCGGCGGCGGCCACCGCCGGCAAGCTGCTCCAGCGGGAGATCGAGCGGCCGCGCGTCGGCCCGATGCGGGACATCGTCGCCACCATCCAGCCCGAGCAGGACGAGATCGTCCGCTCCGGTCTGTCCGGCACGGTCTGCGTGCAGGGCGGTCCGGGCACCGGGAAGACCGCCGTCGGCCTGCACCGGGTCGCCTATCTGCTCTACGCCCACCGGGAGCGGCTCGCCCGCACGGGCACGCTCGTCATCGGCCCGAACAAGTCCTTCCTGCACTACATCGAGCAGGTGCTGCCCGCGCTCGGCGAGCTGTCCGTGCGGCAGGCCACCGTGGACGACCTGGTCGGGCAGGTGGAGGTGCGTGGCGCGGACGAGGCGGCCGCCGCGGTGGTCAAGGGCGACGCCCGGATGGCCGAGGTGCTGCGCCGGGCCCTGTACTCCCACGTGCGCCTGCCCACCGAGCCGGTCGTCGTGGTGCGCGGCTCGCGGCGCTGGCGGGTGCCGGCGTACGAACTGGAGCGGCTGGTGGGCGAGTTGCTGGAGCGGGACATCCGCTACGGCGCCGCGCGCGAGGCCCTGCCGCAGCGGATCGCGCACGCGGTGCTGGTGCAGATGGAGCGGGCCGGGGAGGCGCCGGACGACCGGGTGCAGGACGCCGTCGCCCGCAACAGCGCGGTGAAGGCGGCCGTGAAGGACACCTGGCCGGTGGTCGACCCGGCGAAGCTCGTGCTGCGGCTGCTGTCCGACGCGGACTTCCTCGCCGAGCACGCCGACGGTGTGCTGTCCGCGGACGAGCAGAAGACGATCCTGTGGGCGAAGCCGGCGCGGACGGTGAAGTCGGCCAGGTGGTCGGCGGCGGACGCGGTGCTGATCGACGAGGCGACCGATCTGATCCAGCGCACGCACTCGCTCGGCCATGTCGTCCTGGACGAGGCGCAGGACCTGTCCCCCATGCAGTACCGGGCGGTCGGCCGCCGCTGCACGACGGGCAGCGCGACGGTGCTGGGCGACCTGGCGCAGGGCACGACGCCGTGGGCGACCCGCGGCTGGGACGAGGCCCTCGCCCACCTCGGCAAGCGGGACGGGCACATCGAGGAGCTGACCGCGGGCTTCCGTGTCCCCACGGACGTCATCGCCTACGCCTCCCGCCTGTTGCCCCACATCGCACCCGGCCTCACCCCGGTCGCCTCGGTCCGGGAGAACCCGGGCTTCTTCGAGATCCGTACGGTCACCGAGCCGGCCGAGACCGTCGCCGCCTGCACCCGGTTGCTGCGCCACGAGGGCTCGACGGGTCTGATCGCCGCGGACGCCCGGGTGCCGGCGCTCGCCGAGGCGCTGACGGCTGCCGGGATCACGTATCTCGCACCCGGCGAGGAGACCACCCGCGAGACCCGCCTCACCCTCGTCCCGGCCTCGCTCGCCAAGGGTCTGGAGTACGACTACGTCGTCCTGGACGAGCCGCAGGCCGTGGTCGACGGCGAGCCGGACGAGCGGACGGGGCTGCGCCGGCTGTACGTGACGCTGACCCGCGCGGTGTCGGGCCTGATCGTGACGCACACGGCACCCCTGCCCGCCCAGCTGTCCTGAGCCCGGGCCGACGGCCGCTCGGACCGACGGCCGCTCGGACCGACGGCTGCGGCTGCGGGGGCCGATGACTCCGGGGCGGCTGCGGCTGCATCTGCGGCTGCGGAGGCCGATGACTCCGAGGCCGATTGCGGCTGCGGCTGCGGCTGCCGCTGACTCCGAGGCGACTGCGGCTGCGGCTGCGGCTGCGGCTGCGGAGGCCGATGACTCCGGGGCGACCACTCAGGGGACGACAGCTCCCGGACGGTGACGACGGCTCGGGGGCGACGGTGGCCCGGGAGGCGACGGTAGCCGCCGGAGGCGCGGCCCCGGAGACGGCGGCGGCCCCGGAGACGACGGCGGCCCCGGAGACGACGGCGGCCCCGGAGACGGCGGCGGCCCCGGAGGCGGCGGGGCTACTGCCCGTCCAGCACCTTCCGCCACTGGGCGACGGCCTCCGTGGAGACCGGACCGGTCCACCCGGAGGGCCGGGCCGCGCCGCCGATGTGGAACGCGTCGATCCCCGCGTCGCGCAGCGGCCGTACGTGCTCCAGGCGGAGTCCGCCGCCGACGAGGAGCGTCTGCTCGTAGCCGGGCTCGCCGCGCCGGGCGCCCTCCGCGAGCAGCGTCGCCAGGCCGGCGTCCACCCCCGTGGCGGAGCCCGCCGTGAGGTAGGTGTCCAGGCCGGGCAGGTCGGCGAGCTGCTTGCGCAGGGCGTCGCGGTCGGCGGCCCGGTCGATGGCCCGGTGGAAGGTCCAGCGGCAGCCGCCGAGCGCACCGACGACCCGCTCGACGGCCGCCACGTCGAGTCCGCCGTCCGCGTCGAGGAACCCGAGCACGAACTGGCCGGCCCCGGCCTCCCGCAGCTCGCCCGCCACCCGGACCAGCCGCTCCACGTCACCGGCCGCGAAGCCGTCCGCCAGCCGGAGCATCACGCGCAGGTCGATGTCGACGGCGGCACGGATCGCGGCCACGGTGGCGGGAGACGGGGTGAGCCCGTCGGCCGCCATCTCGGTGACCAGTTCCAGCCGGTCGGCGCCTCCGGCCTGGGCGGCGACCGCGTCCTCGACGTCGAGGGCGATCACCTCCAGGACTGCACGCTTGCTCATGGCACCCCATTCGTCGGGCATACTCGGGCGGCTATAGGTCTAGTCCAATTTAAGGGTACGCCCGCCCCGGAACGCCACACCCCGCCGACCGGCCGTTCCCCGCCGAAGACGTCCGGCCGTGCGATCGGGGACCACCGTCACGGAGGAATCGCCACCGGTCACGGCGGACGGGAAGAATGAGCGGCATGGCCGACCTCGACGCCCTGCGCCTCCGTTTCGCCCGCGCGCTGGAAGCAGCCCGCGCCCCCGGCGGCGGCCCCGACCCCGCCCCGTACGCCGACAACCTGCTCGCCCGCTGGCAGGAACCGCAGCGCCGGTACCACACCCTGGCCCACCTCACCGCGGTGCTCGACCACATCGACGTGCTGGCCGAGCACGCGGCCGACCCGGACGTCGTCCGCCTGGCCGCCTGGTTCCACGACGCCGTCTACCTGCCCGACCGGTCGGAGAACGAGGAGCGGTCCGCGCGGCTCGCCGAGCGTGCCCTGCCGGAGGCGGGGGTGGCGCAGGACACGGTGGCCGCGGTGGCGCGGCTGGTCCGGCTCACCGTCACGCACGATCCGGCCGGCGACGACCGCGACGGCCAGGTGCTGTGCGACGCGGACCTCGCGATCCTGGCCGCGCCCCCGTCGGCGTACGCCGTGTACACCGCCGAGGTCCGCGCGGAGTACCACTTCGTCCCGGCCGACGCCTTCCGGCAGGGACGTTCGGCGGTCCTGCGTCAGCTCCTCGACCTGCCCGAACTGTTCCGCACCCGCTACGGCCGGGAGCACTGGGAGGCCACCGCACGCCACAACCTCGCCGCGGAGCTGGAATTGCTGTCGACCTGAGCGGTCCGGCCTCCATAGGGTGCGCCCATGCGACCGATAAGCGGGGACGATGTTGACAGGGCCGTCGCGAGCTGTGTGGCGGCACTGCGGCCGGCGGTGGACCGGGACTGGGAGGGGACCGGGGCCGGACGGCTGGAGTGGAGCTGCCGCAGGACGGCCGAGCACATCGCGGGCGCTCTCATGGCCTACGCGGGCCAGTTGGCGGGCCGCGCCCAGAAGGCGTACGCCCCCTTCGGCATCACCCTGGACGAGGGCACCGGCAACGCCGGCCTGCTGCACGTCGTCGAGACCACCGGCGTGCTGCTCGCCACGACCGTGCGCGCCACACCGCCCGGCGTCCGCGCCTTCCACCCTTCCCCCTTCGGCACCGCCGACCGCGAGGGCTTCGCGGCGATGGGCATCACCGAGGCGCTGCTGCACACCCACGACCTGGCCGAGGGCCTCGGCCTGGACTACGAGCCGCCGGAGGACCTCGTCGAGTCCGTCCTGGCCTGGCTCTTCCCGCAGGTCCAGCCGGGACCCGCGCCCTGGCCGACGCTGCTGTGGGCCAGCGGCCGCGGCGACCTGCCCGGCCGTGCCCCGGTCACCGAATGGCGCTGGCACAACAACCAGGTCATCCCCGCCGAGCGCCTCACCCTCACCGGGATCCGCCCGGCCGTCGCCCGCGATCTGCGCCTGGGCGGCGACGGCGGCCTCGACTGGCTCGGGGGCGGCCCGTACGAGGGCACCCGGGATGCCGCCGGCTTCCTGGTGAAGGCGTACGAAGCGGGCGTGCACCGCCCGGAGTTCGGCGTCTTCGCCCTCGTACGCGAGGAGGACGGCCGCGCGGTCGGCGGCATCGGCTTCCACGGCGCCCCGGACGAGGAGGGCCGCGTCGAGATCGGCTACGACCTCGTCGAGGGCGCCCGCGGCCGCGGCTACGCCACCGAGGCCGTCATCGCGCTGACCGAATGGGCGCTGGCCCGGGCGGACGTCGACGTGGTCCTCGCCACCGTCGAGCACGACAACGCGGCCTCCCAGCGCGTGGTGGCCCGAGCGGGCTTCACCCGGGCCACCGTGGAGGAGGAACGGACCGCCCGCGACGACCACGGCGTGGACACCGGGCTGCGGCTCTACATCCGCCGCGCCTGACGCCCCTTCGGCCTGCGCAGTCCCGACGCGCGCAGCAGCCGCACCACCTCGCGGCTGCTGACCCGCACCGCCCCGGCGGCCACGGCGTCCGGGTACCGGTGCGAGGGCAGGTCGTAGTGGTCGCGCTCGAAGGCCTGCCGGGGTACGCCCAGCCGCTCGGCGAACCGGTGGAGTTCGTCGTACGACGTGTCGCTCACCAGATGCGACCACATGCGCCCGTGGCCGGGCCAGGTGGGCGGGTCGATGTACACCGTCACGGGCGCCTCACGAGGACGCCGCCCCGCCCGCGGCCGAGCCCAGTGAGCCCACCGCGGCGACCTTCACGCCCGCCTTGTGGCACACCCAGTGCGGGTCGGGGCCCAGTTCGGGCTCCACGTCCAGGGCGTGCGGGTCGCCCGTGCCGCACACCGGGCACAGCGGCCAGCGGCCGTACCGCTCCAGCAGCGCGTCCTGGACGTCCTGCGCGACCAGTCCGGCCACGTAGGCGGCGCCCTCCGGCCACTGCTCGACCCACCAGCGCCGCTGGGCGACGGAGTCCTCGACCAGGGAGACCACGTCCGCCTCCGCCACCTGGCGCGCGACCAGATCGGCGAGCACCAGGGCGCGGGCCGCGTGCAGCACCTGCTCGAGAGGATTGACGGGCTCCATGGAACCTATTGTGCGCACTCTTGACCACGAGACGGAACCGAAAATATCTTTCATGCGTGACCCTGGACATGAAGGAAAGTTTCGGAAGTCCCGGCGGTTCGCTCGCCGCCAAGGTGCGTACGCTCGCCCCCTCCATGACCCGGTCCATGCAGCGCGTCGCCGAGGCCGTGGCCGGTGATCCGGCCGGCTGCGCCGCCCTGACGGTCACCGGTCTCGCCGAGCTCACCGGCACCAGCGAGGCCACGGTCGTCCGCACCGCCCGTCTCCTCGGCTACCCCGGCTACCGCGACCTGCGCCTGGCCCTGGCCGGGCTGGCCGCGCAGCAGCAGTCGGGCCGGGCACCCGCGATCACGACCGACATCGCGGTGGACGACCCCCTGGCCGACGTCGTGGCCAAGCTCGCCTACGAGGAGCAGCAGACCCTCGCCGACACGGCCGCCGGACTGGACACCGGGCAGCTGGGCGCGGCCGTCACCGCGCTGGCGGGCGCCCGGCGCACCGATGTGTACGGCATCGGGGCGTCCGGTCTGGTCGCCCAGGACCTCACGCAGAAGCTGCTGCGCATAGGCGTCATAGCCCACGCGCACAGCGATCCGCACCTCGCGGTGACCAACGCGGTGCAGCTCCGCTCGGGCGACGTGGCCATCGCGATCACCCACTCCGGCTCGACGGGGGACGTCATCGAGCCGTTGCGGGTCGCCTTCGAGCACGGGGCCACCACGGTGGCCATCACCGGCCGGCCCGACTCCCCGGTCACCCAGTACGCCGACCACGTCCTGACCACGTCCACCTCGCGGGAGACCGAGCTGCGGCCGGCGGCGATGTCCTCGCGGACGAGTCAGCTGCTGGTGGTGGACTGCCTGTTCGTCGGAGTGGCCCAGCGGACGTACGAGACGGCCGCGCCCGCGCTGGCCGCATCCTACGAGGCGCTGGCCCATCGGCACCGCAGTGCCGCGCGCTAGACCGTAGGACTGCGCGCGCTAGACCGTAGGACTGAACGGAGCGGGCATCTGCGGGTCGGATGTGGCTGATCGCGCAGTTCCCCGCGCCACCAGGGAATTGCATCCGACCCGCACCGGAAAGAGCCACCCCCCATGACCTCTCAGAATCTGCGCTCCGAGATGGCCCTGCTGACCACCGAGGCCTTCCGCGCCGAACTCGCCGAGATCGACCGCCTGCCCACCCTCGACATCGCCCGCCTGATGAACGGCGAGGACACGGAAGTGCCGCGAGCCGTCGCCGGCCGGCTTCCGCAGATCGCCGCCGCCATCGACGCCGTCGCCGAACGCATGGCCCGCGGAGGACGGCTCGTCTACGCGGGCGCCGGGACCGCCGGCCGGCTCGGTGTGCTGGACGCCTCCGAGTGCCCGCCCACCTTCAACACCGATCCCGCCCAGGTCGTCGGCCTGATCGCGGGCGGCCCGACGGCCCTGGTCACCTCGGTGGAGGGCGCCGAGGACTCCAAGGAGCTGGCCCGCCAGGACCTGGACGCGCTGAAACTCTCCCCCGCGGACACGGTGGTCGGCGTCTCCGCCTCCGGCCGCACTCCGTACGCCCTGGGCGCCGTCGAGCACGCGCGTGCCGTGGGCGCCCTCACCATCGGCCTCGCCTGCAACGAGGACAGCGCGCTCGCGGCCGCCGCCGAGCACGGCATCGAGGTCGTCGTCGGCCCGGAACTGCTCACCGGCTCCACCCGGCTGAAGGCGGGCACCGCCCAGAAGCTCGTCCTGAACATGCTCTCGACCATCACGATGATCCGGCTCGGCAAGACGTACGGGAACCTGATGGTCGACGTGCGCGCCTCCAACGACAAACTCCGGGCCCGCTCCCGCCGGATCGTGTCCCTGGCCACGGGAGCGGACGACGAGGAGATCGAGAAGGCCCTCACCGAGTGCGGCGGCGAGGTGAAGAACGCGATCCTCGCCCTCCTCGCCGGCGTCGACGGCCCGACGGCCGCCCGCCTTCTGGAGGAGTCCGGCGGCCATCTGCGCGCCGCGCTGGCGCACACGGCCGGCTGACCCGCACGCTCAGGGCGTGCGCAACGACCCCGCCTCCACCGCGACCGCCGTCCTCGCCCGGGTCGGCGGCCCGGCCAACGTGACCTCCGTGGCCCACTGCATGACCCGGCTCCGGCTGGGGCTGGCCGATCCGGCGGCGGCCGACGAGGCGGCCCTGCGGGCCGTGCCCGGCGTGCTCGGAGTGGTGGACGGCGGCCACGCCTGGCAGATCGTCCTCGGGCCCGGCGTGGTCGACCAGGTCACGGCGGCGGTGGAGACACTGCTGACCAACCCGCCGCCCGCCGACGGCACTCCCGCCGACGGGCCGGGGCCCACCACGCCACAGACCGTCGGCGCGCCCCTCGACCGGCCCGGGCCCAGCGGTCCAACGGCCGGCGCCCGGGCCCCCCTCGGCCCTTCCGGGCCCACCCCGTCACCGGCCGTCGACAGCACTCCCGCCGATCACTTCGAGCCCACCACGCCCCAGGCCGGCGGCGGCATTCCCGCCGACCGGCCGGAGCCCACCGCGCCGCAGATCGTCGGCGCCCCTCTCGACCGGCCCGGGCCCACCGGTCCAACGGCCGGCGCCCGGGCCCCCCTCGGCCCTCCCGGGCCCACCCCGTCACCGGCCGCCGACAGCACTCCCGCCCACCACTTCGAGCCCACCACGCCCCAGGCCGCCGACAGCACCCCCGCGGACCACTTCGAGCCCACCGCGCCACAGACCGTCGGCGCCCCTCTCCACCGTCCCGGGCCCAGCGGTCCAACGGCCGGCGCCCGGGCCCCCCTCGGCCCTTCCGGGCCCACCCCGTCACCGGCCGCCGCCGGGGCCCGGCGGCGGGTGGGGTGGTTCGGCGGAGCCGCGGAGGGCCGAGGCGGGTCGCGGGGCGGGTCGCCGCGGGAGCCGTCGGGGCAGCGGGAGGCCACGCCGTTGCAGGCCGGGCTGCGGCGCGTCGCGAGCGTCTTCGTGCCGCTCATCCCCGCCCTGATCGGCTGCGGCATCCTCGCCGGGGTCAACGGGCTGCTGCTGAACGCCGGCTGGCTGCCCGGGCTGACCACCGCCCTGGCGGCCGTCGCCTCCGCGTTCATGGCGCTGATCGCGGTGTTCGTCGGCTACAACACGGCCAAGGAGTTCGGCGGGACGCCCGTGCTGGGCGGCGCGGTGGCGGCCGTCGTCGTGTACCCCGGCGTGGCGAAGGTGAGCGTGTTCGGGACGCACCTGTCGCCCGGGCAGGGCGGCGTGCTCGGCGCGCTCGCGGCGGCGCTGCTGGCGACCCGGGTGGAGAAGTGGTGCCGGGGCCGGGTGCCGGGCGCCCTGGACGTCCTCCTCACCCCCACGGTCACCGTGCTCGTCTCCGGCCTGGTGACCCTGTACGGGCTGATGTACGCGGCCGGGGCGGTGGCCTCGGGCATCGGCGCGGGCGCCGACTGGCTGCTGGTGAACGCCGGTGTGGTGGCCGGACTGGTGCTCGGCGGTCTCTTCCTGCCGCTGGTCATGCTGGGCCTGCACCAGGCCCTCATCCCCATCCACACCACCCTCATCGAGCAGCAGGGATACACCGTCCTGCTCCCCCTGCTGGCCATGGCGGGCGCGGGCCAGGTGGGCGCCGCCCTCGCGGTCTACGTCCGGCTGCGCCACGACGTCTCCCTGCGCACGACGATCAGGTCGGCGCTCCCGGCCGGTCTGCTGGGCGTCGGCGAACCGCTGATCTACGGCGTCTGCCTGCCGCTCGGCAGACCCTTCCTGACGGCCTGCGCCGGCGGGGCCGCGGGCGGCGCCTTCGTCGGCTTCTTCGCGATGCTCGGCACCAAGGTGGGGGCCACGGCGATCGGCCCGTCGGGCTGGGCCCTGTTCCCGCTGCTCGCGGGCGACAGGGGGCCGGGGCCGGCGGCCGCCGTCTACGGCGGCGGGCTGCTCACCGGTTACGCGGTGGGCTTCGCGGCGACGTACCTCTTCGGCTTCGCCCGCCGCACGAGCGGGTAGCGCCCGCAAGGGGTGTGCGCGGCCCGCGAGAAGAGGGTGCGGGCGGGCCGGTCGTGGCGGGATGGCGGGCACCATGCCGGAAGAGGCGAGCGCGGCCCCCGAGAAGACGGCGCGGACGGCCCGGGGGCCGGT
>NZ_JBEOTD010000001.1:0-145527 GCF_040426375.1 Streptomyces sp. NPDC096012 | reverse complement strand
CTCATGGCGGGATAGCCGGCACCACGCCGGAAGAGGCGAGCGCGGCCCCCGAGAAGACGGCGCGGACGGCCCGGGGGCCGGTCATGGCGGGATAGCCGGCACCACGCCGGAAGAGGCGAGCGCGGCCCCCGAGAAGACGGCGCGGACGGCCCGGGGGCCGGTCATGGCGGGATAGCGGGCACCATGGAGGCAAGGAGGCATCGCACTGACATGAATCACGCCCAGCTCACCGCCCTGGGACGGGCGCTCCGGCTGCTCGGGGAGCACGGCGAGGCCCTCGGCGCCGACACGCCGGACGCCCGGCTGCACGAGATCAAGGCCGACCTGCGCAGGGCGCTCGACCTGGTGGAGGAGAGCGCCTCGGGCAGTGCGCCCAGCACCCGGTGCCCGGAGCACCCGCAGGGTCCGGTCGACACGAGCGCACCCGATCTGTGCCTGCTCTGCGAGACCCGGCGGCGGGCCGCCCGGCGCTCGGAGTACCAGAGCGGCAGGCCGCGCCCGGGGGAGCCGGTCGCTCAGGCGCCGTCCCGCTACGGCGTGCGCGGTGACCGGCCGCAGCCCCAGCAGCGCTGGCTGCCGGAGCTGTGGAACGGGCAGGAGTGGCAGCTGTGCGGGACGCCGAGGAGGGACCGGCGCGAGGCCGAGGCGTACCTCGCCGCGCAACGGCGTGGCTCCCGGCCCGCCATGGCGTACCGGCTCGTGCACGAGTTCACCGACTACGAGGTGCTGCGGGTGTGGGGCACGCCGGTGCGCGTCGAGATCGAGCCCATGGGCAATCTGTAGCCGCCGTCAGGGCAGCAGGGGCAGGGGCCGGAACTGGTGCCCCTCCCAGATGCGTCTGCGCCGGGCCTGCGGGTCCGGCAGTACCTTCGGCTCGGCGTCCAGCACCCGCACCGGGCGGGTGCGGGTGTCGTACCGCGGCCAGCCGGGGTCGCCGGTGTGCGCGAACGCCGTCCAGGAGCGGCGGAAGACGGCGGAGAGGTGCTCCGCCTGCGGGGTCGGTCTGCCGCCGGGGAAGAGCAGGCGTCCCAGATCCGCGTCGAACGTGCCGAAGAGCAGCGGCACGTCCAGGCCGTGGCAGGCGCCCAGCGCGCCGTCGCCTCCCGGGGCGGGCCAGGTCAGTTCGTACAGGTGGGACCGGCCGCCGCCGGCCAGTTGGGCCTCGGCCAGCCGCACACTCGGCATGCCGAACAGCCAGTCCGTCTGGACGTGTTCGAACAGCTCGTCGGGGGACGCCTCGGGGAACGCCTCGCGGTAGGCGCGCTCGCCGGCCTCGCCGCCCGGGGCCAGCAGGCGCAGGGCCGCCGCCGCCCGGTCCTCGGTGACGCTGCCGAGCATGCCGGCGATGAACATGAACAGGCGGAACTCGTGGCGGTTGTGGCCCACCAGCAGGTCCACCCCGCGCGCCGCGCCCGAGGCCAGCGCCTGCCAGGGGGTGGTGGGCAGGACGTCGCCGTCGACCACCGGGGAGAAGGGGGTGGCCGTGGGCGCGGCCCGGCCCCAGCGGTCCTGGTACTGGTACATCTTGGCCGCCAGCGCCTGCCCGGCCTCGGGGAGCCGGCGCGGATCCAGGCCGGCCACGTCGGCCGCGGTGGGCTGCCGGCCCGCCTCCGCCGCCAGTGCCGTCGCCATGTCGCGGGCCAGGTCGGGCGAGAAGAACGTGCCGGGGACGCTCTGCGCCACCGCGCGGTGGAACAGCCCCCGCGCCCGCTCCATCGCCAGCAGGGAGGCGACGGAGCCGGCGCCCGCCGACTCGCCGAGGACCGTGACCCGGGCCGGGTCGCCGCCGAACGCGCCGATGTTCTCCTGCACCCACTCCAGGGCCGCCACCTGGTCCAGCAGACCGCGGTTGGCCGGGGCGCCCTCCCAGAGGCCGAAACCCTCCATGCCGACGCGGTAGTTGAAGGTGACGACCACGACGTCGCCCTCCTGGGCCAGGCGCCGGGCGTCGTACCCCGGCTGGCCGCCGTGGCCCAGTTTGTACGCGCCGCCGTGAATCCACACCATCACCGGGCGGGCGGCGGACGGGTCCGGGGCGGGGGTCCACACGTTCAGCGTGAGCCAGTCGTCGCCCATGGGGCCGAGCGGGCCTGCCGCGCGGCCCAGGACGCCCGTCTCCTGCGGGGGCGGCGGCCCGAACGCGAACGCCTCCCGGGTGCCGTCCCAGCGGCGGGCCCGGCGCGGGGCCTGGAAGCGGGCCGCGCCCACCGGCGGCTCAGCGAAGGGAATGCCCCGGAACACCGCCAGGCCCTGCTCGCGCAGGCCGCGCACCGCGCCGCAGGCGGTGCGCACCACGGGGTCGCCGGTGTCCGGGGCCAGGGACTCGCTCGTCGTCATGCTCGCTCCTCACTGGTCATGAGGAGAACGGACGGGAGCGATCACGAGTGCCCGTCAGCTGAGGGTCTTCAGCGCGGCGGCGTCGTACGCCGTCAGCTCGTCGAAGCGGTCGGAGAGGACCTTGGCCGCCCACTCGGGGTCCTGCAGCAGGGCGCGGCCGACGGCGACGAGGTCGAACTCGTCGGCCTCCAGGCGGTCGAGGAGGTTGTCGATGGCCTTGACCTGGGAGCCCTCGCCCTGGAAGGCGCCGATGAAGTCGCCGTCGAGGCCGACCGAGCCGACCGTGATGACCGGCTTGCCGGTGATCTTCTTCGTCCAGCCGGCGAGGTTGAGGTCGGAGCCCTCGAACTCCGGCAGCCAGTAACGGCGGGTGGAGGCGTGGAAGGCGTCGACGCCGGCGGCGGCCAGCGGGGTGAGGATCGCCTCCAGCTCCTCGGGGGTCTCGGCGAGGCGGGCGGTGTAGTCCTGCTGCTTCCACTGCGAGTAGCGGAAGAGGACCGGGAACTCGGGGGACACGGCCTCGCGGACCGCGGCGACGACCTCCGCCGAGAACCGGGCGCGGGCAGCCGGGTCGCCGCCGTACGCGTCGGTGCGGCGGTTGGTGCCCGCCCACAGGAACTGGTCGAGGAGGTAGCCGTGGGCGCCGTGGATCTCGACGCCGTCGAAGCCGATGCGCTCGGCGGCCGCGGCGGCCTCGGCGAACGCGCCGATCACGGCGTCCAGGTCCGCCTGCGTCATCGTCTTGCCGGTGGGCTCGGCACCCGCGGTGACCAGGCCGGAGGGGCCGACGGCGGGGGCGTCCGGGAAGGGCGGGTCGCCCTGCTTGCGGACCATGCCGATGTGCCACAGCTGCGGGACGATCGTGCCGCCCGCCGCGTGCACGTCCTCGGCGACCCGGGCCCAGCCCGCGAGCTGCTCCTCGCCGTGGAAGCGCGGGACGCTGTCGCTCTGGCCGGCCGACTCGTGGCCGACGTAGGTGCCCTCGGTGACGATCAGGCCGACGCCCGCGGCCGCGCGGCGCGCGTAGTAGGACCGCACGTCGTCGCCGGGGACGCCGCCCGGGGAGAACATCCGGGTCATCGGCGCCATCGCGATCCGGTTGGGAACGGTGAGGCCGTTCAGCGCGATCGGACGCGAGAGGATCCTGGCCGCACGGGAGGCGGGCTCGGTGACGGTGACGGTCACGTGGGGGCTCCTGAGAGGTAAGAGTGGAAACCGACTGGTATGTGCGCACGCATTGTTGCACCACATGAAGCAACAGTCGCCACGCTCCCCGCATTCCCGCCCCGGCCCCCGATCCGGCGACGGAAAAAGCCCGAGGGCGGTCTCCCCTGTCGTGCGACAGGGGAGACCGCCCTCGGTCAGGACGCGATCGGCCGTGAGGCGGATCAGAAGTCCATGTCACCGCCCGGCATGCCGCCGCCGGCCGGCGCGGCGGCCTTCTCCGGCTTGTCGGCGATGACGGCCTCGGTGGTGAGGAACAGCGCGGCGATGGAGGCGGCGTTCTGCAGCGCGGAACGGGTCACCTTCGCCGGGTCGATGATGCCCTCGGCGACCAGGTCGACGTACTCGCCGGTCGCGGCGTTCAGGCCGTGGCCCGGGGTCAGGTTGCGCACCTTCTCCACCACGACACCGCCCTCGAGGCCGGCGTTGACGGCGATCTGCTTCAGCGGGGCCTCGAGCGCGATGCGCACGGCGTTGGCGCCGGTCGCCTCGTCACCCTCGAGCTCCAGCTTCTCGAAGACCTGGGAGGCCTGCAGCAGGGCCACGCCACCACCGGCGACGATGCCCTCCTCGACGGCGGCCTTCGCGTTGCGGACGGCGTCCTCGATGCGGTGCTTGCGCTCCTTGAGCTCCACCTCGGTGGCGGCACCGGCCTTGATGACCGCGACACCGCCGGCGAGCTTCGCCAGGCGCTCCTGCAGCTTCTCGCGGTCGTAGTCCGAGTCGCTGTTCTCGATCTCGGCGCGGATCTGGTTCACGCGGCCCTGCACCTGCTCGGAGGAGCCGGCACCGTCCACGATGGTGGTCTCGTCCTTGGTGACGACGACCTTGCGGGCGCGGCCCAGGAGGTCCAGGGTCGCGTTCTCCAGCTTGAGGCCGACCTCCTCGGAGATGACCTCGCCGCCCGTGAGGATGGCGATGTCGCCGAGCATGGCCTTGCGGCGGTCGCCGAAGCCCGGGGCCTTGACGGCGACGGACTTGAAGGTGCCGCGGATCTTGTTGACGACCAGGGTCGACAGGGCCTCGCCCTCGACGTCCTCGGCGATGATCAGCAGCGGCTTGCCCGACTGCATGACCTTCTCCAGCAGCGGGAGCAGGTCCTTGACCGAGGAGATCTTGGAGTTGGCGATCAGGATGTACGGGTCGTCGAGCGACGCCTCCATCCGCTCCATGTCGGTGGCGAAGTACGCCGAGATGTAGCCCTTGTCGAAGCGCATACCCTCGGTGAGCTCCAGCTCCAGACCGAAGGTCTGGGACTCCTCGACGGTGATGACGCCTTCCTTGCCGACCTTGTCCATGGCCTCGGCGATCAGCTCGCCGATCTGGGTGTCGGCGGCGGAGATGGACGCGGTGGAGGCGATCTGCTCCTTGGTCTCCACGTCCTTCGCCTGCTCCAGCAGGGCGGCGGAGACGGCCTCGACGGCCTTCTCGATACCGCGCTTCAGCGCCATCGGGTTGGCGCCGGCGGCGACGTTGCGCAGGCCTTCCTTGACCAGGGCCTGGGCCAGCACGGTCGCGGTGGTCGTACCGTCACCGGCGACGTCGTCCGTCTTCTTGGCGACTTCCTTGACCAGCTCGGCGCCGATCTTCTCGTACGGGTCCTCGAGCTCGATCTCCTTGGCGATGGAGACACCATCGTTGGTGATCGTGGGGGCGCCCCACTTCTTCTCGAGGACGACGTTGCGGCCCTTGGGGCCGAGCGTCACCTTCACGGCGTCCGCGAGCTGGTTCATGCCGCGCTCGAGGCCGCGCCGCGCCTCCTCGTCGAACGCGATGATCTTGGCCATGTGAAGTGGTCCCTCCAGGACTGGGGGTGATTCCTTCGGACCGCGCCCGCGCCCGCGACGGACGGCTCGCCGACCTCGTGGTTCCTTGCCCCACCCGGTCTGCGGGCCTCACCGACCCGGTCCTTCGTTGTCACTCTCACCTTCAGAGTGCTAACGCAATGATTAGCACTCGGCATGCCCGAGTGCAAGGTGCGCCCGCACAGCGAACTCGTCGGGCGGCGGCGGTCGGGTGACGGCCGGACGCGAGCACCAGGGCGGACGGCGGGGCGGCCGGCCACCCGCGCACACCGCGGGCCCGGGCACGACGAAGGGCCCGCACCCTCTGCGAGGTGCGGGCCCTTCGTGACAAGAAACGTTCAGGCGCTGAGGCGAACCATGTCGGCCTGCGGGCCCTTCTGGCCCTGCGAGATCTCGAACTCCACCCGCTGGCCCTCCTCCAGGGTGCGGTAGCCGTCCATCTGAATGGCGCTGTAATGGACGAAGACGTCCGCACCACCGTCGACCGCGATGAAGCCGTACCCCTTCTCCGCGTTGAACCACTTGACGGTGCCCTGAGCCATGCCTAACTCCCCTATTACTGGCCCTTGCACAGATCCACACTTCGCGGACCCGGGTCAGACCTCGCCCCACCAAATGGACGGGGCGTGCGCCGGAACGCGTCGACCGCGGCTGAATGTATCTGTCCAACTGCCGTCTGCAACAGGTCAATCGGACGAGAATTCTGGACGAGGCCGGTCCGGAATGTGGCGAGAATTCGCCTGAATTCAGGGCAAGTCGGGCTCCACAAAAGGAGCAAAAGCCACATAAAACCCGCACACTTTGGCTACTTCTTGCCGGGTCGCGCGGTATGAATCAAGGGGCCGCGATCAGTGGACCGCGAGCGCGTTCCCCAACTGTACCGCGCTCAATCACGCAGAATTGCCCCCTCCGCTTCTCTCACGGAGGAGGCAATCGGGCGAACCTTGCGTAACCGCTGTTACCGAAGGTAATGATCGGTCATTCGGTCAGCAGCCGCCGGCGACGGCGGGAATGATCGAGACACCGGCGCCGTCGGGGGTCTCCGTCTGCAGGCCCTGCTCGAAACGGACGTCGTCGTCGTTGACGTACACGTTGACGAAACGGCGCAGCCTGCCCTGGTCGTCCAGCACCCGGGCGGCGATTCCCGTGTGGTTCTTCTCCAGGTCCTCGATGACCTCGGCGAGGGTCCCGCCCTCCGCGGCGACCTCGGCCCGGCCGCCGGTGTAGGTGCGCAGGATGGTCGGGATGCGAACGGTCACGCTCATGCGAGGCCAGCCTCTCGGAAGGAGTCCAGGGTCGGGCGGATGGTGGCGCTGAGGCCGGTGCCGGCCACCGCGTCCAGGGTCTTCAGGCCGTCGCCGGTGTTGAGGACGACCGTGGTCTTCGCCGGGTCCAGCAGGCCGTTCTCCAGCAGCTTGCGGGTGACGCCGACGGTCACGCCGCCCGCGGTCTCCGCGAAGATGCCCTCGGTGCGGGCCAGCAGCTTGATCGCGGACACGATCTCCTCGTCCGTCACGTCCTCCACGGCACCGCCGGTGCGGCGCGCGATGTCCAGGACGTACGGGCCGTCTGCCGGGTTACCGATGGCCAGGGACTTGGCGATGGTGTCCGGCTTCTGCGGGCGCACCACGTCGTGACCGGCCTTGAAGGCGGTCGACACCGGGGAGCAGCCCTCGGCCTGCGCACCGAAGATCTTGTACGGCCTGTCCTCGACGAGCCCGAGCCTGATCAGCTCCTGCAGGCCCTTGTCGATCTTCGTGAGCTGGGAGCCGGAGGCGATCGGGACGACGAGCTGGTCCGGGAGCCGCCAGCCGAGCTGCTCGCAGATCTCGTACGCCAGGGTCTTGGACCCCTCCGCGTAGTACGGCCGCAGGTTGACGTTGACGAAGCCCCAGCCCTCGCCGGCCGGGTCGCCGATCAGCTCCGAGCAGAAGCGGTTCACGTCGTCGTAGTTGCCCTCGATGCCGACCAGCTCACCGCCGTAGACGGCGGCCATGACGACCTTGCCCTGCTCCAGGTCGTGCGGGATGAACACGCAGGACCGGAAGCCGGCGCGGGCGGCGGCGGCGCCCACGGCGCCGGCCAGGTTGCCGGTGGAGGAGCAGGAGAGCGTGGTGAAGCCGAAGGCGCGGGCGGCCTCCAGGGCCTGGGCGACGACGCGGTCCTTGAAGGAGTGCGTGGGGTTGCCGGAGTCGTCCTTCACGAAGAGGCCGCCGGTCACCCCCAGCTCGCCCGCCAGGTTGTCGGCCTTGACCAGCTTGGTCCAGCCCGGGTTGATGTTGGGCTTGTCGGCCACGTCGGCGGGGACGGGCAGCAGCGGGGCGTACCGCCAGATGTTCGCGGGGCCCGCCTCGATGCGGGCGCGCAGCTCTTCGGTGCCGTAGGCGGAGAAGTCGTAGGCGATCTCCAGCGGGCCGAAACACTCCTCGCACGCGAAGACCGGACCGAGGGGCACGCGGTGGCCGCACTCGCGACAGCTCAGGGCCGCGGCGGGTCCGAGGTCGACGGTGGAACTGCTGGTGCTTGCAACTGTCTGCACAGCCATGGAGGCGAGGCCCTTTCTCCTCATCTTCCTCACGACGCATCTCGCCGCGAGACGGATTTGGCACCTTCCCTAGCCGGGAGCCTCGCGTGGAAGACGAGTACCGGCTGGAGGGTTGCCGGGGCTTCATCGGGCCGTGTCCCTCTGCCCCTCTGGATGAGCGGTATTCGGTTGTCGACGCGCGCGACCTCCGACATGCGATGGTCACCGGCGTTGTTCAAGACTGTAACCGAAGGCCGGGACAGTTGAGATAGTCGTCCGAACCGCGAGACACGTGAGGAGCCGCCGTGCTGGAAGAAGTCGAGCGCTGGCTGGCCACCCGCTCCTGGTCCGTGGCCGATCGCCCGCTGCCCCGGATCCTGGCCGCCAAGCAGCGCACGGGGCAGACCATCAGCGTCGTGCTGCCCGCCCTCGACGAGGAGGAGACCGTCGGCGACATCGTCACGGTCATCCGCCGCGACCTCGTGGAGCGGGTCCCGCTCGTCGACGAGATCGTCGTCGTCGACTCCGGCTCCACCGACCGCACCTCCGCGGTCGCCGCCGCCGCGGGCGCCCGGGTCGTCCACCGCGACGACATCCTGCCCCGGATACCCGCCGCCCCCGGCAAGGGCGAAGTGCTCTGGCGCTCGCTGCTCGTCACCGGCGGCGACATCGTCTGCTTCGTCGACGCGGACCTGAGGGAGTTCTCCTCCGACTTCGTCTCGGGAATCGTCGGCCCGCTGCTCACCGAGCCCGGGGTGGACCTGGTCAAGGGCATGTACGACCGCCCGCTGGGCGGCGCGGCCGGTCAGGGCGGCCGGGTCACCGAGCTGATGGCCCGCCCGCTGCTGAACATGCACTGGCCGCAACTGGCCGGTTTCGTGCAGCCGCTGGGCGGCGAGTACGCGGCGCGCCGTTCCCTGCTGGAACAGCTGCCGTTCCCGGTGGGCTACGGCGTGGAGCTGGGCATGCTGGTCGACGCCCTGCACCTGGTGGGGCTCGACGCGCTGGCCCAGGTGGACGTGGGTGTGCGCAGGCACCGCCACCAGGACGGGCAGGCGCTGGGCCGGATGGCCGCCGCCATCTACCGCACCGCCCAGCTCCGGCTGGCCCGCGGCCACCTGGTCCGGCCCGCCCTCACCCAGTTCGAGCGGGGCGCGGCCGGCTTCGAGCCGCGCACCTACTCGGTGGACACCGAGGAACGCCCGCCGATGGCGCAGATCGCGGAGTACGCCGCCCGCCGCGTGGCTTGATGGCGCGCGGAGAACGGCCGTATACGGCCCCCGCCGGGGCAGACCGTACGTTTGAGCGTTTCCGGGCCGGGCTAGGTTGAGGCGTATGGCTTCGACCCACGGTGCTGAGGTGCTGGTCGCGTCCAACCGCGGCCCGGTTTCGTATCAACTGCGCGAGGACGGCTCGCTGCACGCCAAGCGGGGCGGCGGCGGACTGGTCTCCGGCCTGTCGGCGATCGGTCCGGACACCGACGCGGTGTGGGTGTGCGCCGCGCTGGGCGAGGGCGACCGGGCGGCCGTACGGCGCGCCGACGGCGGTCTGCTGCCGGCCGAGGAGACCGGCGGGCAGCGGGTGCGGATGCTCGACATCGACGCGACGGTGCACGCCGACGCCTACAACGGCATCGCCAACTCGGTCCTCTGGTTCGTCCACCACCTGCTGTACCAGACCCCGCTGGAGCCGATCTTCGACGCGGACTTCCGGCGGCAGTGGGCCTCCTACGAGGCCTACAACCAGGCGTTCGCCGAGGCGCTGGCCGAGGAGGCGGGCGAGGGAGCGGCGGTGCTGATCCAGGACTACCACCTGGCCCTCGCCCCCCGGATGCTCCGCCGGCTCCGCCCCGACCTGCGCATCGGCCACTTCTCGCACACGCCGTGGGCGCCGCCGGACTACTTCCGCCTGCTGCCCGACGACATCGCGGCCGAGCTGCTGACGGGCATCCTGGGCGCGGACCGGGCGGCGTTCCTCACCGAGCGGTGGGCGAACGCGTTCCGGGACTGCTGCCACGCGGTGCTGGGCCCGGGGATCCCCTCGGGCACCCGGATCGGCGTGCACGGCCTGGGCGCGGACGCGGACTTCCTGCGCGAGCGGGCGCACAAGGCGGACGTGGACGAGCGGATGGCGGTGCTGCGGAAGGAGATCGGCGAGGGCCGCAGGACCATCGTCCGCGTCGACCGCACCGAGCTGTCGAAGAACATCGTGCGCGGGCTGCTGGCGTACCGGCAGCTGCTGGACGAGCACCCCGAGTGGCGCGAGCGGGTCGTCCACGTGGCGTTCGCCTACCCCTCCCGGCAGGACCTCGCCGTGTACCGCGAGTACACGGCCGAGGTGCAGCGGGTGGCGCACGAGATCAACGAGCGGTACGGGACGGCCGGCTGGACTCCCGTCGTGCTGCACGTGAAGGACGACTTCGCCCGCTCGCTGGCCGCGTACCGGCTCGCCGACGTGGCGCTGGTCAACCCGATCCGGGACGGCATGAACCTGGTCGCCAAGGAGATCCCGGTCGTCTCGGACCAGGGCTGCGCGCTGGTGCTGTCGCGCGAGGCGGGGGCGTACGAGGAGCTGGGCGAGGACGCGATCGTGGTGAACCCGTACGACATCACGGGCACGGCGCAGGCGCTGCACGAGGCACTGACCCTGCCCGGTGACGAGCGGGCGGACCGGTCGAAGCGGCTGGCCGCCGCGGCGACGGCGCTGCCGCCCGCGAAGTGGTTCCTGGACCAGTTGCACGCGCTGGTCGAGCAGACCGACTGAGACCGGTCCGGCCACCGGCCGACGTCGGCCCGGCGGGCAGGGACCGCACCGGCCGGGCTGAGGCCGGAGGGGCCGGCTGAGGCCTCGGCCCGGCCACCGGCCGACGTCGGCCCGGGCCGGCGGGCAGGGACCGCACCGGCCGGGCTGAGGCCGGAGGGGTCGGCTGAGGCCGCACTGATCGGCTGAGGCCGGTCCGGTCGGTCCGCCGGATCGGTCAGTCCAGCCGGGACGCCGGTGGCGGTCAGTCCAGCCACCGCCGGTCCAGCCGGGCCGCCGGTGGCGGTCAGTCCAGCCACCGCCGGTCCAGCCGGGCCGCCGGTGGCGGTCAGTCCAGCCGGGACGCCAGGGACCGCAGCAGCCGTACGACGCCCGCCGGGCCGTCCACCACCAGGTCGGCCCGTTCGGCCAGTTCCGTCACCTCGGTGCTGCCGCTGCACACCAGCAGGCCGGGGACCCCTTCGGAGCGGAGCTTGTCCACGGCCGCGAAGGCGGGCAGGTCGCCCAGGTCGTCGCCGGCGTAGACGACCGACTCGGCGCCGGTCCTGCGGACGTGGTCGGCCAGCGCCACGCCCTTGTCCATGCCCGGCGGACGCAGCTCGAGCACCATCCGGCCGGGCTCGACGATCAGGCCGTGCCGGGCGGCGAGGTCGCCGAGCGGGCCCCGCAGGGCCTCGAAGGCGGCCTGCGGATCCCGCGCCCGCCGGGTGTGGACCGCGACCGCCCGGCCCTTCTCCTCGATCCACGTGCCCTCCCAGGCGCCGACCCGGTCCAGCAGTCCCGGCAGCTCCGCGCGGACCGCCGCCACGCCGGGGTGCGGGGCGGGGGCGGTGACCGTGCCGGTGACCGCGTCCCACCGTTCGGCGCCGTAGTGGCCGAGGACGGTCAGGTGCTCCAGGCCGGGCACGCCGGCGAAGCCGCCGTAGCGCACCGCGACACCGGCGGGGCGGCCGGTGATCACGGCTACGGAGGCGACCTTGGGGGCGAGTGCGGCGATCGCGGCCACGGCCTCGGGGTGGGCGCGGGCCTGTTCGGGGTCGGCGACGATCGGCGCCAGCGTGCCGTCGAAGTCCAGGCCGACCACCGCGGTGCGGGGGCGGGCCAGCAAGGCGGCCAGTCCGTCCCGGCCGGCCTGGGTGGCCGGGACGGGCAGGGGGTCCATCGGGTTGGTCGAGTCCGTCGTAGGGGTGCCCATACGGCGACACTATCCGCGAAGGGGCGGGTCCACTCCTCAGCGTTGCGAGCGGCGCGACTCGCGCACCCGGCGCAGGCGGTTCACCGTCACCGGGTCGTGGGCCAGCGCCCGCTCGTCGTCCAGGAGGGCGTTGAGCAGCTGGTAGTAGCTCACCGGCGACAGGCCCAGCTCCTCGCGTATCGCCCGTTCCTTCGCGCCGGGGCCGGGAAAGCCCCGGCGCTCCAGCGCGAGGACGGCCTGTTCGCGGGCGCCGAGTTCCATGTGGGCCACCGTAACGCCGGGCACCGACAACCGGCTCAGTTCGCGTTGTTGCTGTCCGCCGCCGTGGCCGACGCCTGGAGGCGGGTCAGCACAGCGGAGGGGTTGCCGCCGGGGGCGACCGCCTGGCCGATGTTCTGCTTCACGGCCGCGCTGACCGACGCCCAGGAGGTCTTGCCGACCGGATACAGCTCGGAGGTGGGCAGCTGGTCGAGGAAGGGGTGCAGCGCCTTGTCGGCCGCCTTGTCCGACTCGCTCATCGCCGTGGAGGCGGAGCCCGTGACCGGCAGCAGCCCGTACATGCGGGAGAAGTCGAGGACGTTCTTCTCGTCGTAGGCGAAGTCGAGGAAGTCGCCGATCTGCTCGGCGTGCCCGTTCTGCCGGAAGCCCATCATCCAGTCCGTGACGCCCATCGAGGCGGGGGCCGTGCCGGTGCGGCCCGGCATCGGCACCATGCCGAACCGCACGCCCTTCTTCGCGGCCTGCTGGATCAGCGTGGGGTGGCCGTCGAGCATGCCGACCTGCCCGTCGGCGAAGGCGGCGAAGGCGTCCGCGCGGTTGAGCCTGCCGGGGGCGACCGGGCCGGTCAGGTCCTTGCCGACCAGGTCGTCCTTGAGCCAGGTGAAGGTCTCGACGTTCCGCGCGGAGTCGATGGTGTAGGTGCCGACGTCGTCGGTGTAGCCGCTGCCGCCGCCGCTCAGCAGCCACTGCATGGTCTCGGCCTGGGCCTCCTCGGGCCCGAGGGGCAGGGCGTAGGGGTACTTGACGCCCTTGCCCTTGAGCGCCTCGGCGTCGGTGGCCAGTTCGTCCCAGGTGGTGGGCGGGGTGATGCCGGCCTTGGCGAAGAGGGTCTTGTTGTAGAAGAGCACGCGGGTGGAGGCGGCGAAGGGTATGCCGTACTGCGTGTGCTTCCACTGGCCGGCGTCGGAGAGCTGGGAGAGGAAGTCGGCCTGGGTGCGGATGGAGAGCAGGTCGGAGACCGGGTAGAGCTTGCCGGCGGCCGCGTAGTCGGCGTAGGCGCCGATCTGGGCCAGGTCCGGGGCGTGCCCGGCGTCGACCATCTCCTTGACCTTGCGGTCGACGTCGTTCCAGGAGTAGACGCTGACCTCGACGTGCACGCCGGGGTTCTTCGCCTCGTACGCCGCGGCCAGGGCGTTCCAGTACTTCGTGGTGCTGTTGGCGGCCGAGTCGCCGTAGTCGGCCGCGACGAGTCTGAGGGTCACGCCGGAGGAGCCCGTGTTCCCGCAGCCGCCGAGGACCGCCGTCATGCCCAGCGCGGACACCACCGCGATCGTTCCTGCCGTACGCCGACGCACCGTCAAAGTCCCAACCCTGCTGTCTGACCGTTCGAAATATGGACCCATAAGGTCTACACCACGCGAGTGGACTAGACCTCTCCCGGGTGCGGGGGCACACTAGGGGCCGTGGTGAGACATGTCATCGCCCTCGACGTGGGCGGTACCGGGATGAAGGCCGCCCTCGTCGGCGACGACGGCGCGCTGCTGCACCGCGCCCGCCGCGCCACCGGGCGCGAGCGCGGACCCGACGCGGTGATCACGGCGATCCTCGACTTCGCCGCCGAGCTGCGCGCGTACGGCCTGGAGCACTACGGCGAGCCGGCCGCCGCGGCCGGCGTGGCGGTCCCCGGCATCGTCGACGAGCGGCACGGCGTCGCCGCCTACGCGGCCAACCTCGGCTGGCGGGACGTCCCCCTGCGGGCCCTGCTCTCGGAACGGCTCGGGGTGCCGGTCGCGCTCGGGCACGACGTGCGCACCGGCGGGCTCGCCGAGGGCCGGATCGGCGCCGGCCGGGGCGCCGACCGGTTCCTGTTCGTGCCGCTCGGCACCGGGATCGCCGGCGCCATCGGCATCGACGGCCGGGTGGAGTCCGGAGCGCACGGCTTCGCGGGCGAGATCGGCCACGTCGTCGTACGGCCCTCCGGCACGCCCTGCCCCTGCGGACAGCACGGCTGCCTGGAGCGGTACGCCTCCGCGTCCGCGGTCAGCGAGGCCTGGGCGGCGGCCTGCGGGGAACCGGAGGCGGACGCCGCCGACTGCGCCAAGGCCGTCGCGTCCGGTGACCCGAACGCCGTCCGGGTCTGGCGGCAGGCCGTGGACGCGCTCGCCGACGGCCTGGTCACCGCGCTCACCCTGCTGGACCCCGGCACGCTGATCATCGGTGGCGGACTGGCCGAGGCGGGGGAAGTGTTGTTCCAGCCGCTGCGGGACGCCGTCCGGCGCCGGGTCACCTTCCAGAAGCCGCCGGTCATCGTCCCGGCCGCCCTCGGCGACACCGCCGGCTGCCTGGGCGCGGGTCTCCTCGCCCAGGACCTGCTGGCGACCACCCCTACGACTCCGGAGGTAAGCACCTGATGGCCATCGAGCGGGACAATCAGGCTCCGGGCGGCGGCAGCGCCCCGGAAGGGGCGCGGGCAGCCGCGGGCCGGGCCCCCACCGGCCCGCAGGTGCTCACGGGCGCGAACGTGGTGCTCCCCACCGGCACGGTGGAAAACGGACAACTGTCCACCGACGGCAGGCACATCACCGCCGCACCACCGGCCGGCGCCCCGTCGATCGACCTCACCGGCCACTGGCTGGTCCCCGGCTTCGTCGACATCCACAACCACGGCGGCGGCGGCGCCTCCTTCTCCGGCACCCCCGAACAGATCCTCACCGCCATCCGCACCCACCGCCTGCACGGCACCACCACCCTGGTCGCCTCCACCGTCACCGACGAGATGGACCTGCTGGTGGGACAGGCCGGGCTGCTGAGCGAACTGGCCGAGCAGGGGGAGATCGCGGGCATCCACTTCGAGGGGCCGTTCATCTCGCCGTGCCGCAAGGGGGCGCACTCCGAGGCGCTGCTGCGCCACCCGGACCCGGCCGACGTGCGCAAGCTGATCGACGCGGGGCGCGGCAAGGCGAAGATGGTCACCCTCGCCACCGAGCTGCCGGGCGGCATCGACTCCGTACGGCTGCTCGCCGAGCACGGTGTGATCGCGGCGATCGGCCACACGGACGCGACGTACGAGCAGACGGTCCAGGCGATCGACGCGGGCGCCACGGTCGCCACCCACCTGTTCAACGCGATGCCCACCCTGGGCCACCGCTCCCCCGGGCCGATCGCCGCCCTGCTGGAGGACGAGCGGGTCACCGTCGAGCTGATCAACGACGGCACCCACCTCCATGCCGCCGCGCTGGAACTGGCCTTCCACCACGCCGGAGCCGACCGGGTCGCCTTCATCACCGACGCCATGGACGCGGCCGGCATCGGGGACGGCCGCTACATGCTCGGCCCGCTGGAGGTCGAGGTCAGCGAGGGCGTGGCCCGGCTGGTGGAGGGCGGCTCGATCGCGGGCTCGACGCTGACGCTGGACCGGGCGTTCAAGCGGGCGGTGACCGTCGACAGGCTGTCGGTGGAGGACACCGTGACGGCGCTGTCGGTGAACCCGGCCCGGCTGCTCGGCCTCTCCGACCGCGTCGGCTCGCTCGAGCCCGGCAAGGACGCCGATCTGGTCCTGCTGGACGCGGACTTCGAACTGAAGGGCGTGATGCGGCGCGGAGAGTGGGTCGTGGCGCCCCAACTGGCCTGATCCGTCCGTCTTTTCCGGTGACGGCGGCCGCCTCACGACTGGGCCGGCCGCCGTCTCTTTGGCATGATCAGGGACCCGGAAACCGATGACAGACGCACAGAATCCGAGGGAGGCCGGCCCGGGTGATCCTCACGGTCACGCTGAACACCGCTCTCGACCTCACCTACCGCGTGCGGTCGCTGAGGCCGCACGCCTCGCACCGGGTCTCGGAGGTCGCCGAACGGCCGGGCGGCAAGGGCCTGAACGTGGCCCGGGTGCTGGCCGCCCTCGGACACGAGGTGACGGTCACCGGGTTCGCGGGCGGGGGCACCGGGCACGCGGTGCGCGACCGGCTCGCGGACACCCCGGGGGTGACGGACGCGCTGGTGCCGGTGGCCGGCGCGACCCGGCGCACGATCGCCGTGGTGGACGAACGCTCGGGCGACACCACCCAGTTGAACGAGCCGGGTCCGCAGATACGGCCCACCGAGTGGGGCGCCTTCCTGGACCGCTACGACGAACTCCTGCCCGCCGCCGCGGTGGTGGCCCTGTGCGGCAGCCTGCCGCCGGGGGTGCCGGTCGGCGCCTACGCGAACCTGGTCCGTGCCGCCCGGTCGGCCGGCGTCCCCGTCCTCCTCGACACCAGCGGGGAACCACTGCGCCGCGGGGTGGCCGCCCGTCCCGACGTCATCAAGCCGAACGCCGACGAACTGGCCGAACTGACCGGCTCCCACGACCCGTTGCGCGCCACCCAGGAGGCCCGCCGCCGCGGCGCCCACGCGGTGGTCGCCTCCCTCGGCGCGCAGGGCCTGCTGGCGGTGACCCCCGAGGGCCGCTGGCGCGCGCTCCCTCCGGCCCGAATCCACGGCAACCCGACCGGCGCGGGCGACTCGGCGGTGGCCGGCCTGCTCTCGGGACTCGTCGAACAACTCCCGTGGCCCGACCGCCTGTCCCGGGCGATCGCACTGTCCACGGCGACGGTACGAGCACCCGTGGCGGGCGAATTCGACCGGGCGACGTACGAGGAACTACTGGGACGGGTGACGGTGGCCACGGAGACCAGCGCGGCCTAGGTCCGGTCCGACAATTGGACCTGGGAGTTCCGGCACACCCGCCGCGACGTCAGCTGCCGACCCAGCCCTTCACCAGCCACAGCCGGTCGATCAGGGCGTCACACTGGTTCCCCTGGCCACAGGAGATGGCGACCGTGTTACGGCCCTTGTCGAGCTGGACGTAGTTGTACGTCTTCGTCCAGCCCTTCTCGTAATCGCCTTCGGGGGCACCTGCCCAGTTCTTCAGTTTCGCGGTGGAGGGCGTGTTGTTGACCGTGAGGGTGATGCTGCCGTCCTTGCCCGGCACGCTGTAGCCGACATAGACGCTGTACTTGCCGGCCTCGGGGACGCCGTCGAAGGTCCAGGTGATCGAGGCACCGGCCTGGTTCAGGCCCGTCACGTAGCTGCCGTCCGAGGACTTCGCGCCCTTGACGTCCGAGGCCTTCGTGGCACCGCCCTGCAGTTGTACGGAGCTATCCGTGGCGTCGACCTTCGGCAGGTCGCCCGACGCCGCCGAGTTGCTGCCCGACGGGCTCGGCCGGCCGCTCTGGGACTGGCTGGGCGTGCCGCCCGCCTCGTTGCCCGACTTGCCGTCCGAGTTGCCGTTGATCATCGCCACGCCGATGCCGATGACGACCGCGGCGACCACCGCGATCGCGCCGATCAGCAGACCCTTGGTGTTCGGGCCGCGGCGGCCGCCGCCCGTGGACGGCGCGGGCTGCCGGCCCGCCGGGCCGCCCGGCAGGGTCTCCGGGGCCTGGTAGTGGGCGTTCGGCTGCCCGTAGCCACCCTGCTGCGGCTGGCCGTAGGCCCCCTGCTGCGGGACGGTGGGCTGGCCGTAGGTCGCCTGCTGCTGGCCGTACTGCGCCTGCTGGCCGTACGAGCGCTCGCCGACCGCACGCACCCTGCTGACCGAGTTCGGGTAGCCGTACCCGCCCCCGGAGGGCGGCTGGGCTCCCCGGGCCTGGCCGTCTGCGTACAGATAGCCGAACGGGTCGTCGTCCTCGGGCGTGCTCGCGCCGTTGTCGCCGGGCGTCATCCCTTGGTACTCCTCAACAGGTGCGTGCGGATGCGGTACGGGTATGGAATGGCGAGCCTACCCGCTCTCGCTGCCCCAAACGGGTGACCCGGATCGCACAACCTGGCTGACCTGGGGCTTATCCGGCGCGTCGATGTTGTTTGGGACGAGATCGTTTCTCTACGTACATCCGCTCGTCGGCCGACTTCAACACCTCGTCCGCCGTCATCCCGCAGTGCGCCCAGCCGATCCCGAAACTCGCGCCCACCCGGACCGCCCGCCCCTCGGCGCGGATCGGCTGGATGATCTCGTTGCGCAGCCGTACGGCGAGGTCCTCGGCGTCGGCCCGGCCGAGGCCGTCGGCGAGGATCACGAACTCGTCGCCGCCGAGCCGGGCCACCGTGTCGCCGTCGCGGACACCGTGCGAGAGCCTGCGGGCGACCTCGATCAGCACCGCGTCGCCCGCGTTGTGGCCGAAGCGGTCGTTGATCGACTTGAAGCCGTCGAGGTCGCAGAAGAGGACCGCGAGGCCCTTGGTGCCGTCGTCGCGGCCGTCCTCGGGCGCGGCGGTGTGCACGTGGTGGTCGTAGGCGTCGTACGCCTGCGCGCCCGGCGTGAAGTCGAAGCCGTGGCCGGCGGGAGCGTCGAAGGCGGGGTGGCCGTAGGCCGCGTCCAGGGACTCCGGGGAGCCGGTGTGCGTCAGGCGCTGGCACAGCCGGGCCGACAGGCGCGAGCGCAGCTCGGCGGAGTTCGGCAGGCCGGTCAGGGAGTCGTGGGAGGCGCGGTGGGCGAGCTGCAGCTCACGCCGCTTGCGTTCCTCTATGTCCTCGACGTGGGTGAGCAGGAAACGGGGGCCGTCGGCGGCGTCCGCGACGACGCTGTTGCGCAGGGACACCCAGACGTAGCTGCCGTCCCGGCGGCCGAGCCGCAGTTCGGCGCGCCCGCCCTCCGCCGAGGTGCGCAGCAGGGTGCCGATGTCCTCGGGGTGGACGAGGTCGGAGAAGGAGTAGCGGCGCATCGCGGAGGCCGGACGGCCGAGCAGCCGGCACAGGGCGTCGTTGGTGCGCAGGATGCGGCCGTGCTGGTCGCCGCCCATCTCGGCGATGGCCATGCCGGAGGGGGCGTACTCGAAGGCCTGCCGGAAGGATTCCTCGCTGGCGCGCAGGGCCTGCTGCTCGCGCTCCAGCCGGACCAGGGCCCGCTGCATGTTGGCCCGCAGACGCGCGTTGCTGATCGCGATGGCGGCCTGGAAGGCGTACATCTGCAGCGCCTCACGGCCCCAGGCGCCGGGGCGGCGGCCGTTGCGCGGCCGGTCCACGGATATGACGCCGAGCAACTCACCGGAGGAGCCGCCCTGCACGCCGGGGGTGTACATCGGCGCGAAGAGGCGGTCGGAGGGGTGCCACTCGTCCTCGAAGCGCGGCTCGGGCCCGTCGGTGTGCCACTGCGGGACGTCGTCGTCGTCCAGCACCCAGCCCTCGGTGTGCGGTATGAACACCAGGTCGCCCCAGCCCTCGCCCATGTTCAGCCGCCGCTCCCAGGACCCCCGCGAGCCGACCCGGCCGGTGATCAGGGCCTCGGCGGCGGAGTTCCCGGAGAACGCGGCGACGACGAGGTCGCCGTCGGGACGTACGAGGTTCACGCACGCCATCTCGTACCCGAGGGCGCTCACGGCGCCGTCGGCGACGCTCTGCAGTGTGTCCGCCAGGCTGCGTGCCGTGTTCATGTCGGCCATGACCTGGTGCAGCTGTCGCAGGGACGCAAGGCGGACATACGGCTCCGACTCGGTCTCCATGCTCGCCCTCCCCCCGAGACCTCGCAGCGAATCAAGGGTTGTCTTCTGCGCTCCGTTACGGCGGCCCTTACGGTCTGTTTGCGGCTTCCCCGCCACTGAATCACAGCGCGCTGCTCACTCGGTACACAGGGTCAACAATTCCTGCCTCTTGTGACTCAAGTCACAGGAGAACATGAGCAATTGAGTGGAGTTTCTGCGTTTTGCTTGTGCGTTTCTGAAACGTATTTTTGCCGTTTCGCACTATTTCGCGCACAAGTGGCACACAGCTGTCGTCCGCTGGTCGTAGGACCAGGCTAGGGCGAAGGCCCGATGCGGTGCGCGGAAAGCGGAGACTAGCGTTTCCCGCGTGCTGAACACTGCCTCCGCCACCGCCTCCGCTGCTATTGGGCATGCTGAGGGGGTGAGCGACGACGAGTTCCGGACCGCGATGGCCCGGCTGGCGGCGGGCGTGGTCCTGGTGACCGCGCAGGAACCGTCACTGGACCCCGACGACCCCCAGGCGCCGGGCGTCGAGGACGTCGGTATGACCGCGACCGCCTTCATGTCGGTCTCCCTGGACCCGCCGCTGGTCCTGGTCAGCCTGCGCGAGGGCTCCCGGATGGACGACCTGCTGGACGAGCAGCCCCTGTGGGCGGTGTCGGTGCTCGCCGAGAACCAGCGGCACATCGCGGGCCGCTTCGCCATGAAGGGCCGCATCAGCGACCGGCTGCTCTTCGACGACATCCCCTGCACCCGCGGCGAGGTCACGAACGCCCCGCTGGTGGGCGGTGCGCTGGCCACCCTGGAGTGCCGGACCGAGCAGCGGGTGACCGCCGGCGACCACACCCTGGTCATCGGCCGCGTCCTCACCGCCCAGGCACCACCCACGGAGGGCGGCCCGCTGCTCTACTACCGCGGCCGGTACCGGCAGCTGGGCTGAGGCGGACGTTCGCCGCTCGCGGCGCCGTCCGCGCACCCACGCCGCACGGACGACCCCGTGCCGGCCCACCTCGACGCCGACGTGGTCCGGCTAGGCGTCGAGGTAGCGGTAGTCCCCGCCCGGGAGGCCGATCACCAGGCCGCCGTCGTGGACCCTCCACTCGCTCATGCCGTCGACGTCGTGGCTGAGCAGGAACAGCCCGCGGGGCCGATCGTCGTACTCGTCCTCCTCGGAGGAGGCCGGGATCCGGGCGATCTGACGCAACCTCTCCTCGAACCAGTCGAGGGAGACCGCACGGATGTAGCCCCCGTAGAAGGCCCACCCGACGCCGTTGTACCGACGAGCGGGGAAGGCCCAGCCTCCGCTGTAGGTGCGCCGCGGATCGTCTGCGTCCACGATCTCCCTGATCCGGGCCAGCTGTCCGTCGTCACACTGCAACCAGCCCCTGACCGAGACCATGGTTCCCACGGCGCCTGCTCCTCTTCCGTGTGGCGCACCGCCCTGGCGCGCGCTTCCCGCTTCCGTGTGGCCCACCGCCCTGGCGCGCGCTTCCCGCGCATGCACGCCAGGGACGACCGGCTCGGCCACGCAAAGGGATCGGCCGGTGGATCAGCCGCCCGAAGCGAACTCGCCGTCCGCTGCGAGGCAGCCGTGCCGGTCGCAGCCATCGTCGAGTGGCTACGACCGACAGCCTTCCGCGAGGGGCGGGGGGCCGGCGCGGAGCGGTCAGCCCCAGTCCCGCCCGGTGCGCCCCCGCTTCGTCTCCGAGCGCTGCTTCTTCTCCCGCAGCCGGCGTTCGTTGATGCCGCGGGGGATGCGGGTCGGCCTGCGCGGCTTCGGCGGCGGCGCGGAGGCCTCCGCGAGGAGCGCCGCGAGGCGTACGGCGGCGGTCTCGCGATTGCGCCACTGCGATCGGTGCTCGGAGGACCGTACGGACACCACACCGTCGACGAGCCGGCCGGCCAGCCGCTGCAGGGCCCGCTCCTTCCACACCGGTGGCAGCGCCTCGGTGCCCGCGAGGTCGAAGCGGAGCTCCACCTGGGAGTCGCTGGTGTTGACGTGCTGCCCGCCGGGCCCGGAGGACCGCGAGAAACGCCAGATCAGCTCGGCCTCGGGGAGCGAGACCGAACCGCGGATGACATAGGGCCCGGACATGCACTCCATGTTCCCGGCCGCGCCTGTCCCACGTCACCCGGTTTTCACGGACGGGCGGGACAGGAGGGTAAAAAAGGTAAAGGGATCCGGAACCACGGGGACCCCCCTCGACGTTGTTCCCGGTGACGGTAGCTTCGTCGGCACACACGTGCAGGGATATCTAAGGAAGGGACTCCCAACATGGCTGTAAGCCTGTCCAAGGGTGGCAACGTCTCGCTCACCAAGGAGGCTCCGGGCCTGACCGCCGTCACCGTGGGCCTCGGCTGGGACGTCCGCACCACCACCGGCACGGACTTCGACCTGGACGCGTCCGCCATCGCGGTCAACACGCAGGGCAAGGTCTACTCGGACGCCCACTTCGTGTTCTTCAACAACAAGCAGACCCCGGACAACTCCATCGTCCACACGGGTGACAACCGCACCGGCGAGGGCTCCGGCGACGACGAGGCGATCAACGTCAACCTGGCCGCGCTGCCGGCCGACATCGACAAGATCGTCTTCCCGGTCTCCATCTACGACGCCGAGAACCGCGGCCAGAACTTCGGCCAGGTCCGCAACGCCTACATCCGCATCGTGAACCAGGCCGGTGGCGCCGAGATCGCGCGCTACGACCTCTCCGAGGACGCGGCCACCGAGACGGCGATGGTCTTCGGCGAGCTGTACCGCAACGGCGCGGAGTGGAAGTTCCGCGCGGTGGGCCAGGGTTACGCCTCCGGCCTGGTCGGCATCGCCCAGGACTTCGGCGTGAACGTCTGACACGCCCGCGAGCCGCTTTCGAACGGGGGGTCACCCCCGGCGTCGAACGGAGCCCCGATCACGGCATCCCGCCGAGACCGGGGCTCCGGCACGAACGGCCGGGACGGCGCAAGCGGTGAGACCTGCGGCCCCCGGGCACCGGTGGGGCCCGGAGATATCGGTGGGGCCCAGAGATGTCGGTGGGCCCGGAGCTACCGAAAGCCGCAAGCCACGCCCCCCGCCTCGCGTTACCGTGCCCGGGTGATCATCGAACCTCTGTCCGCCGACCGTGACATCCCGGCCCCGCTCCTCACGGAAGTGACGGCGCTGTTCGCCTCCAACCGCGAGTTCCACGCGCTGAGCGGGGACTTCCCGGATCCGGACGCCATCGGCACCGAGCAGGTGGCCCGGGTGCTCGCCGAGGAACTGGGCCGTCCCGGCGCCGAGGTGCTGCTCGCCCGGGACGAGGGCCGGCTGGTCGCCATCGCCGTCACCCTGGCCCGCCACCCCGACCCCACCGACCCGGACCCGTGGATCGGACTGCTGATGGTGCACGCGGCCGAGCACGGCAAGGGATACGGCCGCGCCCTCGCCGAACTGGTGGAGAACCGTTTCCGCGCCACGGGCGCCATGGCCCTGAAGCTCGCCGTGCTCGACGACAACCCCGGGGCCCTGGCCTTCTGGACCGCCCTCGGCCACGAGGTCATCGACCGCCGCCCCGACCACGCCCTCGGCCGCCCCTGCGCCGTCCTGCGCAAGGTGCTGCGCACGCCGCGGCAGGCGGCCCGCATCGCCGTCGTGGACCCCGAGGGAGCGGTGTTCCTCTTCCGGTACGACAACGCCGAGGTCGGCGTCCACTGGGCGCTGCCCGGCGGCGGCCTGGAACCCGGCGAGGGACCGCGCGAGGGCGCCCTGCGCGAGCTGGCCGAGGAGACCGGCTGGACCGACCTGGAGCCCGGCCCGCTGCTGTGCACCTGGGAACACGACTTCATGCACGCGGTCCCCGTCCGCCAGCACGAGCACGTCTATGTCACCTGTGGCCCGCGCCGGGAACCGGCCGGCCCTCATCTCGCCGCCGCGCACGCCGCCGACGGCATCCTCACCTGGCGGTGGTGGAGCAGACGGGAACTGGCCGCGGAACCGGAGCCGGTGTGGCCGCCGGACCTCGCCCGGCTGCTGGACGAGTGGCAGCGCTGAGACACACCCCGACCGCACCCCACCCACCGGCCGGCCGCCGATCCCGGGCGGACCGGCCGCCGCGCCGCACCGGCCGTCACGGACAGACCGACCCCACGGGCGCACCATCGGCGATCGCGGACGGATTCGCCCCCACGGGCGCACCATCGGCGATCGCGGATGGACCCGACCCCACAGCCACACCACACCGACCGTCACGGACGGACCCGCCCCCACAGCCACACCACACCGGCCGTCACAGACAGACCGGTCTTCACGGCTGTGCCGGCGATCACGGCCGTGCCGGCTTGCGGTCGCCGTACAGCCAGTCCTTCCAGATGCCCGTGAAGTCCTTGCCGGGGGCCGTCTTCTCCACGTACGCGGTGAAGTCGGCGGTGCTCGCGGTGGCGTGGCGGCGGGTCGCGGCCCAGCCCTGCAGGATGTCGTAGAAGCGCTCGTCGCCGACCTTCTGACGGATCTTCTGCAGGACCATCGCGCCGCGCTCGTAGACGGGACTGTCGGAGATGTGCGCGGCGCTGGAGGGCTTCGCCGGCGGGAAGGCCCAGATCTCCTCGTGGTCGCCCTCGTAGTACTCGTCGAACGTCTGCTGGGCGCTCTTGCCGTCCTGGTCCTCCTCCCACAGCCACTCCGCGTAGGTGGCGAAGCCCTCGTTGAGCCACATGTCCCGCCAGGACGCGGGCGTGACCGAGTCGCCGTACCACTGGTGGGCGAGTTCGTGGACGAGGGTGCTGATGTCGGGGGCGCCGTGGAAGACGGGCCGGGTCTGGGTCTCCAGGGCGTAGCCGGCGTCGTGCGGCCGGTCGACGACCGCGCCGGCGGAGGCGAAGGGGTACGGCCCGAAGTTCAGCTCCGCCCAGTCGAGGATCTCGGGGATCTTCGCGAGCACCTCGGCGCTCGCCTTCGCCTGCGTCGGGTCCACGGCCGTGAGGACGGGCAGGCCGTGCGGGCCCGTGGTCCGCTCGATCGTGTAGTGGCCTATCGCGACCATGGCGAGGTAGCTCGCCATGGGCTGGGCGGTGTGCCAGCGGTAGGTGCTGCGGCCGCCCTCGTCGCTCCGGCCGGTCAACTCCCCGTTGGAGACGGCCTGGAGGCCCTTGGGGACGGTGACGGCGATGTCGTAGGTCGCCTTGTCGGACGGGTGGTCGTTGCCGGGGAACCAGGCCATCGAGCCGACGGGTTCGCCGAGGGCGAGAGCGCCGTCGGCGGTGGGCAGCCAGCCCTCCTCGGAGCCGTCGGGGTCGGTGAGGGTCCGTGGGGTGCCCGAGTAGCGGACGGTCGTGCGGAAGGTCTCGCCCGAGCTCAGGTCGTCGTGGGGGCGGACGGTCAGTTCCTGGCCGGTGCGGTTCCAGCGGGCCTTGCGGCCCTCGACGGTGACCGACTCGACGTCGAGTCCGGCGAGGTCCAGGTCGAAGGCGGACAGGTCCCGGGTGGCGCGGGCGGTGATCACCGCCGTGCCGGTCAGACGGCGGGTGGCGGGTGTGTAGTCGAGGGTGAGGGCGTAGTGGCCGACGTCGTAACCGCCGTTGCCGGCCCGGGGGAAGTACGGATCGCGCACGCCGGAACCGCCCGGGGCGCCGTGCACACCACCCCCGCACGCGGTGGTGGAGAGGGCGAGGAGGGCCGCGAAGGCCGGGACAAGGCGCACGGACCTGGACATGTCATCGATCTTAGTGGGGGGCCGTGCACCCTGGCCGGGATGCCCCGGCGGGCGTGACACCATCTCTGACGTGCTCGACATCGGCTACGCCCTCTCCAACCGGTTCCCGGACCCCCCGCAGACCGACTACCGCCGCGCGGACGTCCACGCGCTGCGGCACGACCTGTTCTGCGGGGACGTCTACCTCGCGGACACCGACACCGACCGGGAGCTGTCCACAGCCTGGGGATGGGTGCCGGTGCTCGACTTCGCGTGGGCGCTGTGCGACATCGTGGAGCGGCTGGACCGGGACCCGATGGGCTCCCGCGCCGCCCGGCCGCAGCGGGCGGAGCTGGACTTCACCGAGTCGACCGACCGGATGCTCTTCGAGCGCCGCTTCGGCTGGGTCGACATCACCTCGGACTGGACGCCCGCCGAGGAGTCCCCGTTCAGCTTCTCCCACGGCGAACTGCGCCGAGAGGCCCGGGACTTCCTCCACGACCTGCTCGCGGACCTGACCGACCTGCACGAGGACCTGGCGGAGAACCCGGCCGTCTGGTCGCTTCAGGCCCGCTTCCCCCGCCTGCCCTGACCCCTCACCCCGCCACCCTGATCCCCAGCTCGGCCGCCAGCAGCGGCGCCAGATCGAGCAGCTGACCGGTGCTGATCACCGCCCCGGAGAGGCGGTCCAGCCCGCGGACGATCTCCAGCGGGGCGGCCCCGCGCAGGTCCACGTCCTTCAGCGTGGCACCGCCGAAGTCCGCCTCCCTCAGGGCACAGTCGACGAACTCCACCCGCTCCAGGCGCGCGCCCGCGAAGTCCGGCTCGACCAGCACACAGGACTCGAAGACCACGTCCTTCAGGCGGGCCTCCCGGAAGTTCAGGAAGTCGAGCTTGCCGCCGCGGACGACGACCCGCTCCAGCACGGCGCCGTGCAGCTGGGTGCCGCCCAGGCGGGCGTCGATCACCTCGACATCGCGGAACGTGGACTCCGCGAGGTGGGTGCCCACACCGCGCAGTCCGCTCAGGACCGAGTCGAGCACCCGGGCCCGGCCCAGTCCCGTCTCGTCCACCACGCAGCCCGTCAGGGCGCAGTCCATGAACCGGGCACCCACGCCGTCCTGGCCGGCCAGGTCCGCCTCACGGAACTCCAGCCCGTCGTAGTCACCGTCCGGCTCCAGCTCCAGCCCGGACCACGGCCCCAGGGGCGGCAGCCGCACCTCCGGCCGTCGCGCGCCCTTCACCGCCGCCCGGACCGCCGGTGGACCGCCCATCGTTCTCCTCGCCATGCCCCCATGCTGCACCCCGCCACTGACAACCCGCCCCGAGCTGGGAAGACCCGGGGCGGCGGACCGGTGACGTCACATTCCGGCGGGCCGCGCGGTCGTACCTGACAGACAGCCGAACCGACGGTCCCGGCCCGGTCGAACCGACGGGCCCGGACCAGGTGAACCGACCGAGGGAGACCACCCGTGCACCGCATCACCGTCGTCGGCGGCGGTTTCGCCGGACTCACCGCCGCCATCGCCGCCGCCGAGACAGGCGCCAGGGTCACCGTGTACGAGGCCCACCACACCCTCGGCGGCCGGGCCCGCACGGCCGAGGGACCGTACCGGACCAACGAGGGCCCCCACGCCCTCTACAACGGCGGCCTGCACTGGTCCTGGCTCAGACGGCGGGACCTGATCGGGCCGCTGGCCCCGGTCCCGCCCCTGGAGGCCTCCCGGCTGCGACTGCGCCACCAGGGCGTCCTGCGCCGCACACCGCCCCTGGCCATGCTCAGACTGCTGGGCCTCAAACCCTGCCGGGCACCCGCCGACAGCGACTTCCTCGGCTGGGCGGCCACCGTCGCCGGCGAGGAGGGCGCCCGGGCGGCCGCCAACTACGCCGCCGTCGCCCTCTTCCACCACGACCCGGGCATCCTGTCCGCGGCCTTCGTGCAGGAGCGCCTGCGCCGGGTCACCAAGCTGCCGCCGCAGGCCCACTATCCGCGCGGCGGCTGGGGCTCGCTCATCGACCGGATGGCCGCGCGCGCCTGGAACCTGGGGGTGCGGATCGAGACGCTCTCCCGGGTCGACGAACTGCCGGGCGACGCGCCCGTCGTCGTCGCCACCTCCCTGCCCGCCGCCCGGCGGCTGCTCCGTGACGACTCGCTGAGCTGGCCGAGCGGCCGCACCGTCCTGCTCGACCTCGCCGTACGCACCCGCCGAGCGGACCCCTTCGTCGTCTCGGACCTGGACGCGCCCGGCTGGATCCAGCGGTTCACGGCGCAGGACCGGACCCTCGCGCCGGCCGGGGAGCAACTGCTCCAGGGGCAGCTGCCGATCGGGCCCGGCGAGTCCCGCGCCGACGGGATCGCCCGTGCCGAGCAACTCCTCGACCTGGGCTTCCCGGGATGGCGCGAGCGGGTCCTGTGGCGGCGCGAGGCCATGGCGGACGGCCGTACGGGAGCCGTGGACCTGCCGGGCAGCACCTGGCGGGACCGCCCCGCCGTGGACCGGGGCGACGGGATCTATCTCGTGGGCGACCAGGTGGCGGCCCCGGGCGTGCTGTCGGAGGTGTCCTTCACGAGCGCGGTCACGGCGGTCTCCCTGATCCTCGACCGGCCCGCCCTCGACCTCGAACGCGCCTGAGCCCGCGGGGCGGCACCACCGCGGCACCGCCTCGCCGTCACCGAAGGCGCCACCCGCCCCCGGTTCCGGACGGCGCCGCCGTGGCCACCACCCTCAGTGCCGCCCCGCCACCCGGTCCGCCACCTTGGCCAGCCGGGAGGACTCGGTGGCGGGGCGCAGACGTTCACGGCGGTCGGCGGCACGGTAGGTGGCGTACATGCCCTGGACACCGAGCCAGCGCAGCGGTTCCGGCTCCCACTTGCGGACCCGGTGGTCGACCCAGGGCAGATCCGTCAGCTCGGTGCGGCCGCCCTGACCGGAGTCCCGCTGCACGAGGTCGCGCAGCGTGCGGGCCGCCAGGTTCGCCGTGGCGACACCCGAGCCGACGTATCCGCCGGCCCAGCCCAGACCGGTGGAGCGGTCCAGCGTCACCGTCGCGCACCAGTCGCGCGGCACACCGAGCACCCCGGACCAGGCGTGCCCGGTCCGGACACCCGCCAGGGACGGGAAGAGACGGGTCAGGATCTCCCGGAGCGCCTCGACCGTCGCCTGCTGGGTACGGCCGTCGTTGTCGGTGCGGGAGCCGAAGCGGTACGGCACTCCGCGTCCGCCGAGCGCGATCCGGCCGTCGGCCGTGCGCTGGGCGTACATGTAGGCGTGCGCCAGATCGCCGAGGTTCTCGCGGCCGTCCCAGCCGATCGCCGCCCACTGCTCCCCGGTCAGCGGCTCGGTGACGATCATCGAGGAGTTCATCGGCAGCCAGGTCCGCTTCTGGCCCTTCAGGGCGGCGGTGAAACCCTCGGTGCAGCGCAGGATGTAGGGGGCGCGAACGGTGCCGTACGGGGTGACGGCGTGCTTGGGCCGGATCTCCGTCACCGGCGTCGACTCGTGGATGGTCACCCCGAGCGCCTCAACGGCGGCCGCGAGCCCCTTCACCAGCTTCACCGGGTGCAGCCGGGCGCCGTGCGGGGTCCAGGTCGAACCGACGGCGTCCGCGATCCTTATCCGCGCGGCCGTCTCCCGGGCCCCGTACAGCTCCCGGTCCTTCTCGCCGTACGACAGCTCGTGCTCGTGGAACGCCTTCAGCCGCGCCAGCTGGGCCGGTGTGGTGGCCACTTCCAGGACACCGCCCCGGTGCACGTCGGCGTCGATACCCTCCGCCGCCGCGACCGCGATCACCTCGTCCACGGTGTCGTTCATCGCCTTCTGCAGCCGTACGGCGGCCTCGTGGCCGTGCAGCCGGGCGTACCGGTCGCGGCCGGCGATCCCGTTGTAGAGCCAGCCGCCGTTGCGGCCCGAGGCGCCGTAGCCGCAGAACTTCTGCTCCAGGACGGTCACCCGCAGGAACGGCGCGGCCTTCTTCAGGTAGTACGCCGTCCACAGGCCGGTGTACCCGCCGCCGACGATCACGACGTCGGCCGACGCGTCCCCGGTCAGCGGCTCCCGCACCGCCGGAAGTCCGTCGTCCGCGTACCAGAACGAGACGCCACCGTTCACGACACCGCTTCCCGAGCTGCTCATGGCCCGGACGTTAACCCCTGATGGAGGCCAGTGTCTCCTTCGGATTCCATGCTTTTCCACGGCCTCTGACCAGCGGACGGCAGCCCAGCCCGATCAGCACGGCGACGAAGTGGCCGACGTCGGTGAACGTCGGCCCGTCGGTCAGCGGCAGCCCGAAACAGACCAGCACCGCCAGCAGATACCCGTACCGCCACGGCGTCGCGATGCGGTAGGCGAGCACCGCCACCACCCCGGCCAGCGCGTAACTCACCCCGATGTCCAGGGTGTTGACCGCCGAGTAGGGGGCCATACCGTCCCGGATCGCCTTCAGCAGTACCGCCTCGCTGGTCACCGAGGCCAGCACGTGCGCCAGCGCGCACACCGCCAGCCAGCGCGCCGTACCCAGCCAGCGCTCGGCCGGCGCGTGGACCACCGTGTACAGCAGGGCGTACGGCACCCAGTGCCCGGTGGCGATCCACATGGCGCTCGCCACCAGCACCCGGACCGGCGTCCGCGACAGCTCGTGGATGTTGGTGGAGCGCTGCCGCAGGAAGTGCTGCTCGAACTCCGGCGACATGTGATGCAGGGCCACGGTCGTCACGAACAGGGTCCCCAGCCACACGTACGTGCCGGGAGCACTCCGGACGTACGCCCACACCCGGGCCGGGATCCGCTCGATTCGCATGAGCCGATTCACGCACGCCAGTATCGCCGGGCCCGTGATCGACATCCCCGCCGAACCGGCCACGGCCCGAAAGACGGTCACCGCCCGCCACCGGCCACGAAAAACCTAGGCGGGACCGGATCCCGCCTGGGCTGGAAGAGCCCCCTGTTGCCCGAGGCCGGGCACGTTCTGGCACGACCTCTTCGTCCCGAAGTAGGGCCTGGAAGATCGCCCACATGCGCGCTAGATCAAATGTGCTGGTCAGGGCATGGGGGGAGCGTCGGTATCCATCGGCGCCTTGGAGGAGCTGATACGAGATCATCTCCAGGATTTCTCCAGAGAGGTAACCGAGATCCACGGCACTTCGGGGAGTCTTTCCAACGGCATTGAGTGCTTCGTTCGCGCCCCACTTGCCCGGCTAAGCCTTTAATCGAGCGAAAAAATGGGGCCCGCCAGTCGCTCCGGCGGACCCCAATGAAGTTCGGAAATGTCGGACTAGCCGTCCATTTACTCACCTTCTTTTATGTATGGTGCGCCAAATACAGCTTCTGGCGGATCTATCTTATCTCACTCAAAGCATATACCACCTAAGCATCACGTTCAAACAGGTTGGTCCGTTCGAGTTGCGTCTCGGGAACCAGGGATTGCGCGTACAGAATTCCCCTCAGATGGTCCAATTCATGTTGAATGGCTCGCGCGAGAAAACCTTCTGCATGAATCTCCAACTCGTTCCCGTCGAGGTCGAAGTAGGCCACATGAATCTTCCTGCGCCGCTCGACGCTTCCACGCCATCCAGGGAGCGACATGCACGATTCAAACTTGACGTCTTTCTTGCCCGTGGCAGACAAAAGTATGGGGTTCACCAGGATGAGGTCTGGCCCAGCTTTTCCTTCAGAAACATTAACGACGGCGACAGACTGCTGTACGCCGATTTGCGGGGCGGCTAGCCCAACGCAAATAGGGTGTGCGTGCATCGTATCGATCAAATCGCGTACAAGCTCGTTGAACTTGCCGTCCCCAGTGGCGACCGGAGGAGACTCTTGGAAGAGCGGAGAATTCTTCTCTTCGAGTGAAGCCACGTCAAGTTGGACAAGCGGCCTAATCGGCATTTAGTACCCCATTCGTTTCGCCGCTAGAAGCGGCACGCTTCGCTGCTTTCCTGAGTGCGGTTTCCGGCCAAGTCCAATGCGTGCGATAGTGATGATAAAGTCGCGGTCTATTAATGACCCATCGGCAACTACCATTTCGGACAGTTTGCGTTTCGGAGTGGAAGGGAAAGAATGACTCAATCCCTCGTGTCACTTCCTGATGGCACTGATTGATCTCCAGGCTGTCGGGTAGGTTGAGATTCATTACCAGGCGGCGCGTAGGTTCGTCGATCGAGGTAGAGAAGAACGGGCGGGACCTCATGTCGGAGTCATCGACTACTTGGAGCAATTCGAACTCAATCACCTCGCCCTTTTTCAGGGTTCTATGGAAATCGACGCTGAAGTAAACCCAGATTCCCGTACGATCGAGTTTCCGTACGTCGCGGACGGCTTCGTTGTTGACGCTTCTAGGTAGTTGAGCCTGACTCGCGCCGGTCCACAGAAATTTATCCATAAATCCCTCGAGGTCTGAAGCGAGCGCTTTTACCTTATATCTCCTCCGGTAGGACAATGTGCCGCGATTGTTGCGCTCGTACGTAATCTCCTTCTCAAGCATTTCAAACTTGAAGTTTACTTTCTCATACCGGCAGCGAAAGTGGCTTTTTCGGTCCAGTGTGTAGTTGATGAGAATTGAGCCGCCGGATGCCACCAGAATCCCCAGCGGTATCCCTAGGTCCTTTACTGCAGGCCATAGCCGACCTGAGACCATCCAAATAATCAAGATGCTGGATGCGCCGAATGCGAACCGAATGAACATTCCGATGAGCTGGCCGATGAACGCCCTGGTGATCAAGTCCTTCCAGTCGATCTTCACGTTTCAACACTCATCCGTTCGTAGCGATCTACCTATGGAATCGGCTCGTGCGGCCAATGCGCCAGTCGTCACCCCCGGCAGCATACAGGCGGGCTTCGGTCGACCCAGGCCCTTTGGAGCTTTTCGTACTTGCAGCTCATCGCTGTCTATACGTTTAGAGCGTGCCGTGCCGTGAACTAAGCAAATTTGACCGGCCGAGCTACGTCGATGTCATTACACGAGGTACGACGTAATGCGAGGGTTGGCGCAATACAAGAATCGGGACCCGTGGTTGGGCATCGCCTAACGTCGTCTCATGCTGGCACTTTTCGACCTTGACAACACCCTGATTGACCGCAGCGCCGGCCTGGAACGCTGAGCTCGTAACTTCGCGCTGTCGCGTCTTCTGCCTCTAGAAGCGGGGGCTATCATCTGCGATCGGCTCCGTGACCGGGCACACCCTGAGGACTTCTTGGGCCTGGCGGCGGCTGTGGGTCTCAATGATCACCCGAGCGGCCGGTGCCCGTCGTTGCCGCGCCTTGGCCTGGCATCCGGCCCGCGGGCGAGGAGCTGCCAAACGGGCTGAGGCGTGCCGGGTGTCGATCGCCCCGGGGCTCACCCCGCACGGCTTGCGCCACACGCACAAGACCCTGGTGAGGGCAGTGGGGACCCCGCCAAAGCTCATGGACGAACGCATGGGCCATGAGGACAGCTCCGTCCAGTCGCGCCATGACCACATCACGCCGGGGACGCGGCAGGCTCTGATGACTGCGCTTACCGGATGTGGGAGGAAGCATTAGACGCGCGTCGGACGATGAGTCTCGGCTCGCCCGTGGCTGCTCTGGACGCGTTGCTGAAGACTCGCTAGCGGGCGCCGGTCTGGAGGCAGATTCCAAGATCTTCTCCAGAGAGCCCCTGGAGAACGAGGCAGGCCCGGCGCTGATCTTTCAGCACCGGGCCTGCCCTGTGATTTAGCTGTCGGGGTGGCGGGATTTGAACCCACGACCTCTTCGTCCCGAAGCAACTTGGGTGGGGGTGCTGCCTTGGGCTGATCTGGCTCTCACCTGGTGTAACGGTCCACAGACGTCCGCGATTGTCCGCCGCTGTACGTCCGCATTGTCACGCAGTTAGACACGCGCTCGGGATGCGGATCTCCCGGAAGACGCGCTGCGCGGCTTCGACGGGGCCTGCTGCTTGCGTCCTATGGCTGCGCCATCAGGGCGCGGGAAACCGTGCTGCCCACGGGTCACCGTGCGCGTACCGTCAGTCTGGACCGTGGGGGTGGAAGTCTGTGTTGTACGCACACGAGATGGTCCTGAACGAACTCGCACAGGGGCTCAGACCTGTGGACGAGGGCGTCGAGTGGTTCCAGGGCCTCTCAGAGGGTGACCAACGCAAGGTCCTGCACGCGCTGGTGCTGTTCTGCGGGCAGGCCCGCGCCTGCGAAGAGGACGTGCCGGAGAGTATCGCGCGTTCCGGCATCCGTCCTACTCACACGCCGGCGGTGATGCTCACGAGGTGGCGCTTCGGAATGGAAGCACTTCCGGCCTACGAACTAACCAAGTCCTTCCGCCTACTCGTCGCCCTCTTCAGCATCGCCGACACCCGCAGGCGGACGCTGCACTGCGCCGGCGGATGTGGTCACGCGTGGCACAACCTGCCGGCTCCGCCACGCGACGCAACCTGAGATGTCTTCTTGCCCTGGGTCTTGCCGGGGATCTTGATGAGCTGGGTTTTCGCTGCTCAGAGACGGCAGGCCCGTGCGCCTGGTGGTCGTCGTCGGTCGCCATTGGCCACTGTCGAGCGACCTCGGACGGCCGAGAGACGGCCCGGGCTCGATGGCACTCAAGTGGCGGCCAGCGCCTTCGAAGGCCGATGGCCCCGCCTGAACCTCAGCCGACGACAGTCAGCCATGACGGCGACCGCGCCGACCGACCACGCACGCGTATGCCTCCCTGCACCCCCACCGTCCCCGGCCGCGCTGCCAGTGCCATCGACCGGTGCAAGCCGCCACGGCCGGCCCATGGCTACGGGCCTGAGCACAGCGGGGCAGGGACCGCACCGCGGTGCGGGTAGTACGTGATCAGCTCGGAGTGCTCCAGCCGGACGGCACCCGCGCCCGCAAATTCGCCTACGGCAAGACCTGGGCCGAGTGCGACACCAAGCGCCGGGAACTGCTCACCAAGATGGACCCGCCACATGGACCACCTGCTCAGGCGCCGTGTCGACCGTGAGTGACCGCCCGCGTTGATGTCACCCGTGGATGTCGAACGCCCCGGACCGATCATCGGCCGGGGCGTTCGCGCTGTTCAACCCAAGAGCCCCCTGTCGGATTCGAACCGACGACCTTCGCTTTACAAGTTCACCCCGCTGGTTGAGTGGCCTCGCCCTCGCCACTCAGACCTTGCCGGCGAGGTACACGAAGGGATGCCGGGGTACGGCAAAGTGCGCCTTGTTGCCGTCAACGACTGCCGTCAGTACGTCGCCGACTGCGGAGTGACCGCACCCTGACGCCACCGCTGCGCCACGGCCTTCAAGACCGACCGGTCGCGCCCAGACGGCCCAGCGGCCCCATCCGCACGGCCGCCAGCAGATTTGCAGCGGGCTCCACTCGATCCCCCTCACCTGCGGCTTCCCCGCTGCTAGGTACCCCTGGGACACACCTGGGGGAGGAGGACCCGAGAACACTGCATGAGGAGTGCGATCCGTCCTCGGCCGAAACCGTCCGGTAGGTGCTCAACGCGTTGCCGGATGGAGCCCTGGCCACCAGAGCCCGTCTCGGAGGATTCGCTCGCTCTCGTCGCGCTTCGTCACAGCGAGAGCCGTGCCGGACCTGATTGGTCATAGACCGTGGCCCTTCGTCCCCCTAGGCGAAGACCTTCTTCCAGGCGATCCCACCGAAGACGAACACGAAGAACACGTACCCGGTGTACAGGGCCCAGATCATCAGCATCCCGCCCCACTCGCCCCACGTCGCTGCCACCCCCATCACGGTGAACAGCGCCAGAAGGGCAAACGCCAGCCAGCTCCCGGCCAGAAGCCGGAGCGCAGACCGTCATAGCGCCGGAAGGCCACCACCACGCCGACGACCTCACCGACCAGCAGCAGCGGCACCAGCGCCATCCGGGTGCCGAACGTGAAGAACAGCCCGTCCGACTCCAACGAGAACCCCCACAGCATGGTCGTCGCCGTAGCGAGCAGCCATGGCACCACGACCACCCAGACGACCAGCGGAAGCACCACACGCCTGACCGGCATCTCAGCACACCCCCGAACAGCATTGACACGAAACTCACGCTACCGTCGGCCCCCGACCCGGCTCCCTCCCCGCCACCACGCCAGGGCCCCGGAAGCGGCCGCCTACGGGCCACTGGCCGTTCGTGTCCGACTCGGCGCCCCCCCCATGCGACCCGGCCGGCACGTCATGGCGGACGAGGGTGCGAGCGGTCGGGTTCGTCGACGAGGGGCGGCACCACCGCGGTGATCGATGGTGCCGCCCTGCACCGGCCGGACGTATCGCGCCCGCCGCGCCATCGCCGGCCTTGATCCACGAGCCGGAAGCTACCTGTACGTGCCGTAGTAGCCGGTCTGGATCAGGCACGCAGGGGGTGCGGACCAGGGCTTCCCAAGGGTGACTGTTCCTTGCCTCACAGTCGCCGCTTGTCTCTGAGGTAGGGCACCACAAGGAAACGCGGCCTGTTGAAGATCCCGATCAGGGTGATCAGCAGCCAGCAGAGGATCACCCCGCCGCCTGCCACCAGCGAAATCGCCCACCAAGGCTCAGCCGGTTTCTTCGTCTGCGTGACCGCGGTTCCCAGCGCGATCACCGCGATGGCCATCAAAACGAAGTGGGCCGCCACGACCACGATGCCCCGTGTGATGACCCACCCTGGCGCCCCTCTCACACTGAACGACCGCGCGGCTTCGGAAGCACGCTCGGGATGCCTCCAGAGCCGGACGGCCACCACGACGTACCGGACAGCCAGCGCCACGAGCACGGCTAGCGCAATCAGGCCCCCGATCACTTGCCAACTCCGCTCATCGTCCCCCTGCACACGGCTCGCTTGAGGATAGATCGACACCTCACCGGCGGGACAGCCGTGTGCTCGTGATTGCCTCCGGCAGCAACCACCCCCGGCTCCCATCCCGTCCGCCGTCGACCCACATACCGTGGAGCGGGCGTGGTCCATGGCGTCCAGGTGGAGCGCGCCACTGTACGAACGACCTGCCTCCGCCGTGATTCGCTTCGACGGCCCCGACGGACCCGACGATCCGCCCCCGGCCCGGGCCACCCTCGACCTGCTCACCGACGCCATCCATGCCGCTGCCGCACGTGTCGCGGTCGACGTCCCTCCGGCCCGGTATCAGGGGGACCCCGATCAACCGGCACGAACTGAGCCCGGGCGCACGCTCCGCTGGGGCATTCAGCTCGACGTGCAGCCGATCGGCGCCTTCGGCCACGGTGAGGAGATCACCGAACAGGCCGTCGCCTCCTATGTCGCCAAGTACGCCACCAAGGCCGCCGAGACCACCGGCACCGTAGACCGCCGCATCAGCAACAAGAGGCCCTGGCCCTCCTCGAGGTGCCCGAGCACCCGGCCCGGCTCATCGCCGCATGCCTCGACCTCCACCCGCTCTACCCGGACCGGAAGTTACGCGACGATCAAGATCGACGGCGCTCGCCGCATCCCCGCCGACGCCCTCCAGGACTTCGTCCTCGGCCAGCTCGAGGAGGCTGCCTGATGGCCAGTGAGCGCAAGCGCAACCCGAACGGCGCGGGCACCATCACCAAGCGCAAGGACGGCCGCAACCCGTGCGCGGTGTACGTGCTCCAGCCCGACGGCACCCGTGCCCGTAAGTTCGCCTATGGCAAGACGTGGGCCGAGTGCGACATCAAGCGCCGGGAGACCAGGGCGTGCCCGTGCCGACCCGGTCGGCCAAGTTCACCGAGTGGCTGCCGTATTGGCTGGAGCAACTTCATCAAGCCGAACCGCAAGCGGACGATAGCAAGTACGCGATGCATGTGCGCCTCTACCTCGTGCCGCTGCTCGGCTCCAGCAGCCTGGAGGCACTGGGTCGCCGCCATGTGCGGACGTTCGTCGCCGACATGTCTCCCAGCGCCTCCCCGGCCACGGCCAAAGAGGCACACCGCGTGCTGAGGACCGCCCTTACCGCAGCCTGCCGTGAGGATCGTTCTTCCGCATCACCGACGCCGCCGGCCTTCGGCGCATCCGTCTGCACGACGCCCGGCACGGCTGCGCCACGCTCCTCACCGCGGCCGGTGTCGCGCCCCGCGTCGTGATGGAGATCCTGGGCTACAGCCAGATCAGCATCACGATGGACGTCTACACGCACGTGACGTCGGACACGCAGCGCGAGCCCATCAGCCATATGGACCGCCTGCTCAGGCGCCGTGTCGACCGTGAGTGACCGCCCGCGTTGATGTCACCCGTGGATGTCGAACGCCCCGGACCGATCATCGGCCGGGGCGTTCGCGCTGTTCAACCCAAGAGCCCCCTGTCGGATTCGAACCGACGACCTTCGCTTTACAAGAGCGGCGCTCTGACCAGCTGAGCTAAGGAGGCCTGCACGGGCGCGTGGCGCGTGGGTGCGTGTGCAGTGTACCCACGTCCCGGCCGGGCCCTGTCGAGAATTTCGGCGAAGTTCACACGGGTCCAGGTGCTGACAGGGCGAGTGAACGCCAGGTACCGTCTCGATCCAGTTCGCTCACGTGGACTACACCAACCACCTTCCTACAACGGATCGTCCGGCACGTTCCTGCCGGTAGAAGGGGGCCCATTCACCATGGCCACTGTCACGTTCGACAAGGCGACCCGGATCTACCCGGGTTCCACCAAGCCCGCCGTCGACGGCCTCGACATCGCGATCGAGGACGGCGAGTTCCTCGTCCTGGTCGGACCGTCGGGCTGCGGCAAGTCCACCTCCCTGCGGATGCTCGCGGGCCTGGAGGACGTCAACGGCGGCGCCATCCGCATCGGCGACCGCGACGTCACGCACCTGCCGCCCAAGGACCGGGACATCGCCATGGTGTTCCAGAACTACGCCCTGTACCCGCACATGACGGTCGCCGACAACATGGGCTTCGCGCTCAAGATCGCCGGCGTCAACAAGGCGGAGATCCGGCAGAAGGTCGAGGAGGCCGCCAAGATCCTCGACCTCACCGAGTACCTGGACCGCAAGCCCAAGGCGCTCTCCGGCGGCCAGCGCCAGCGTGTCGCGATGGGCCGCGCGATCGTCCGTGAGCCGCAGGTGTTCCTCATGGACGAGCCGCTGTCCAACCTCGACGCCAAGCTGCGCGTGAGCACCCGCACGCAGATCGCCTCGCTGCAGCGCCGCCTCGGCATCACCACCGTCTACGTCACCCACGACCAGGTCGAGGCCATGACGATGGGCGACCGCGTGGCGGTCCTGAAGGACGGCCTGCTGCAGCAGGTCGACTCGCCGCGGAACATGTACGACAAGCCCGCGAACCTCTTCGTCGCCGGCTTCATCGGCTCCCCCGCCATGAACCTGGTCGAGGTGCCGATCACCGACGGCGGCGTGAAGTTCGGCAACAGCGTGGTGCCGGTGAACCGGGACGCGCTGGCGGCCGCCGCCGACCGGGGCGACCGCACCGTGACCGTCGGTGTGCGGCCCGAGCACTTCGACGTGGTCGAGCACAACGGCACCGTCGCCGCGTCCCTGTCGAAGGACAGCGCCGACGCCCCGGCCGGTCTCGCCGTCTCCGTGAACGTCGTCGAGGAGCTGGGCGCCGACGGTTACGTCTACGGCACCGCCGAGGTCGGCGGCGAGGTCAAGGACCTGGTCGTCCGGGTCAACGGGCGCCAGGTGCCGGAGAAGGGCTCCACGCTGCACGTGGTGCCGCGGCCGGGCGAGATCCACGTGTTCTCGACGTCCACGGGCGAGCGGCTCTCCGACTGACCGGACCGGGGCGACCGGGCCCAGGCCGGCCGAATCGGCCGACCGGGCCGGGCCGACGGACCAGCCGACCGGGCCGGCGGGATCAGCCGACCGGACGGGGCCGACCCGTCCGAGCTGCGCTTCGGCGCCCACGTTGACGAAAGGGGCCCCGCGGACCACCGCGGGGCCCCTTTCGCCGTGGCCGTATACCCCGGCACAGCGATCATTTCGGGCGGGGTGCGTCAACCCTCTACCCAGAAAGAGACGCCGTCTCATCCCCCGAAAGGGTGACTAAATGTCGCCAAATCATCACCCCGCGCTACTCTCACACGCGTGAAGCACTCCACCAACCCTCAGACGCGACGCGGCCACCGGGGCGGCCCTGCCCGCCGGATCGGCCGCACTCTCGCCCTCGTCCTGCCCGTCGTCCTGGTGCTCTCCGGAACCCTCGCGGTCACCCGGGTCAACTGGACGGGGAGCTCCTCCGGCTCGTTGCTGGCCGCCTCGGACGTCTCCCCGGCGGAGGTCTCCTCCAGGGCGGTCTCCCGCGCCCCGCAGGACGTGCTCCGCGACCAGCTGATGGACGAACTGCAGGAGAAGAGCCCGGGGGTGGTCCTCACCCACCTCCAGCAGGCCGTCAACGGACACCCGTCGCTGGCCCGGCACTGCTCCTCCATCGCCCGTGCCCTCGGCAAGGCCGCGGTGCGCATCTACGGCGCCCCGCGCGCGCAGTCGTACGCCCGCCCGGTGTGCGACACGGCCTTCGCCTCGGGCGTGCTGGCCGCGCACAGCTGAGCCCCGGCTCCGCCGGCGCCCGCCCCTTCCCGGCCGGGCGCCGGCCGTGGTGGCGGTGACGGCTCCTCCGGGAGAGAGCACGTCGCCGTGGGCGGGGAGCACGTCGCCGGGGACGGGGAGTACGTTGCCGGCGACGAACGACGGTGGGGCGCCACGTACAGTGCGGGCATGACCCATCCGAACGCCGCGTCGCGCCCCACTCAAGCCGTGGTCCTGGCCGGTGGCCAGGGCTCCCGGCTGCGTCCGTACACCGACGACCGACCCAAGCCGATGGTGGAGATCCCCGGCACGGGCACTCCGATCATCGGCCACCAGCTGGCCTGGCTCGCCGAGGAGGGCGTGACGGACGTCGTGGTCTCCTGCGGCCACCTCGCCGACGTCCTGCAGAAGTGGCTGGACTCGGCCGACCTGCCCGTCTCCGTCACCACCGTCGTGGAGACCGAGCCCCTCGGCCGCGGCGGTGGCCTCAAGTACGCCGCCGCGCATCTGCCCGACCCCGACGGCCCCTGGTACGCCACCAACGGCGACATCTGGACCCGCTTCTCGCTGCGGGACATGGCCGACTTCCACGCCGAGCGGGACGCCATGGCGACCCTGGCGCTGGCCCGTCCGCGTATCCCCTGGGGCGCGGTGAAGACCGACGGGTTCGGGCACATCACCGACTTCATCGAGGCCCCGCCGTCGACGTTCGAGATCAACGCGGGCGTCTACGTGTTCTCGCCGGGGTTCTCCGAGCTGCTGCCGGAGCGGGGGGACCACGAGCGTACGACGTTCCCCCGGCTGGCCCGGGAGAAGAAGCTCGCCGGTTTCTCCCTTCCGCAGGGGGCGTACTGGCGGGCCATCGACACGGCGAAGGACCTGACCGAAGCGGCCAAGGAACTGGCGGCACCGGGCCGCTGAGACACCGGGTACCGACGGAGCACCACAGCACCCGGCCGCTGAGACACCCGGTACCGCCCGAGCACCACAGCACCCGGCCGCTGAGACACCGGGTACCGCCCGAGCACCACAGCACCCGGCCGCTGAGACACCCGGCACCGCCCGAGCACCACAGCACCCGGCCGCTGAGACACCCGGCACCGCCCGAGGACCACAGCACCGCCAGCACCGGGACTCCGAGGTGCTGTGAGCGCTGACGGCGCTGACGGCTGACGGCGCGCACGAACGCCCACGCGCCGAGCGCCTCGCGGAACGGTCGCGCGGAGAAGGCCAGGCGCCCGGGCCCGCGCCGTACGGCTGCGCCGAGAAGGTCCGGCCGTACCGGCCGAACGGAGAAGGGCCCCGTACCTGTGGCGGTACGGGGCCCTTCCTGGTCTCCGGCCGGTCCGGGGCGTCAGCCCAGCAGGCCGCCCACCAGGCCCGGCTGGCCCGTGGAGGAGGAGCTGGTGCCACCGCCCGTGGACGAGCCGCCGCCCGTCGTCGAGCCGCCGGTGCTGGTGCCGCCCGAGCTGGTCGGTCCGGCCGTCGTGCTCGGGACGCCGCCCACCGGGGAGCTCGGGCGGGACGGGGTCCGGCCCATGGTGCCCTGGGTCTGGCTCGGCGTGGTGGTCGTACCGCCCGCGCTCCGGGTGGCGCCCGGGGTGGTCGCCGCGCCGGAGGGGCTCGCGCCGGCCGTGGCCCCGCCGGACGGCGAGGTGGAGGCGGCCGGGTTCTTCTGATGGCGCTTGCCCGGTTCCTGGGGGAGCGGAGCCCCGGGCAGGTTGTTGCGGGGGGCCTCGCCGGGGCCGGGGACGACGACCCGGCTGGAGTCGCGGACCGCGCCGCCCAGCAGGGAGCCGGTGAGCAGGGTCAGGCCGACGGTGACGGCCGTGACCAGCGCGCCGCGGCGCAGGACGAAGCGGCGCAGCTCCCAGATGTCGGAGCGGGGGCCCAGGCGCCGCCACGCGCTGCCCGCGAGGCGGCCGTCGATGGAGTAGACGGGGGCGCCTGCGATGATCAGCGGGGACCATGCGGCGAGGTAGATGATGTCGGGGGCGTCGTAGGCCGAGACCGTCTTCCAGCTGACCGTGACGATGAGGGCGGCCGAGAGCAGCGCGCCCACCACCGCGGCCACGCGCTGCCAGCAGCCGAGCATGGTCAGGACGCCGACGACCACCTGAAGGAAGGCGATGACCAGACCGGAGCCGACCGGGTGGTGCAGGGCGAACTGGCGAAGCGGTTCGGCCACGTCCCACGGGTGCAGGGTGTTGAGCCACTTGACCATGGAGCCGCGCTTGCCGCCGTCGAAGTAGACGGGGTCGCACAGCTTGCCCATGCCGGCGTAGACGGAGATGAAGCCGAGGAAGATGCGCAGCGGGAGCAGGACGACGCCGAGGTTCATCCTGCGGCCGGGGTAGTAGGCGTGCCGGGCCGGGTCGTCGCCGTGGCGCCTGGCGGAGTGCGGGCTGTCGCCGCGGCTGCCGGACGGCTCCGCGTAGGCCTCGTACGGCTCGAAGTCACCGCCCTCGTAAGAGGGTTCGTCGTAGGCGCCGCTCACCGTGCGCATGTGCGGGAGCAGGCGGGTGCCGTCGGCGTCGGGGGCGGTGCGCTGGTGGCCGACGAGGGGTGTCTCGACGGTCTGGTCGAGTACGTCGTAGGCGTCCGCGTAGCCGGTCCCGAGACGCGGGATGACCTGGGTGGCCCCGGCCTCGGGCTCTTCGGCGTGGCGGACGCTGCCCCGCACGGCCTGGAGGAGCCGGTGGGCGCCGGTGTCGTCGGGGGCGGACTTGCCGCTCCACACGACGGGGCGGCGGCGTCCGGCCGCGGCGGACCGGCCCGCGGCGCTCGCGGCCGGTACCCGGGCGGTGTCCTGGGTGGCGCTCAGGTGCCGGTCGATCCGCGGGGATTGGCTGCGCTTCGCCGACGCGCCCAGCTGCACGCGGAAGCTGGCGTGATTGACGATGACCTGCGCCGGATCGCTCGGCACCTTCACCATGCTCAGCGCGGGAGCGTCGTCGAATCCCGACGAGCGGTCCCCCGTGGGTGTGCGGGGTGTTCTGGTGTCCACACTCATCTAACCGAGTGACATGGAGTTAGGACACTGCTTTGACCGCCCGGATGTGTCCGGACCGCGTCAAAGCCGCCTATGCCACCCCAGGGGCACCGGATTCACCCCGCACGGGTGAGCCATCGGACGGGCGTTCAGGCCCGCCGGCGCGCCGCCTCGTACAGCACGATGCCCGCCGCCACACCGGCGTTCAGCGACTCGGCGCCGCCCGGCATCGGGATGCGGACGCGGTGGTCGCACGTCTCGCCCACGAGACGGGACAGACCCTTGCCCTCGCTGCCGACGACGATGACGACCGGGCCGTCCAGCGCTGCCAGTTCGCCCACTTCGGCCTCGCCGTCCGCGGCCAGGCCGATGACCGTGATGCCGGCCTTCTTGTAGGCCTCGAGGACGCGGGTGAGGTTGGTGGCGCGGGCGACCGGGGTGCGGGCGGCCGCACCGGCGGAGGTCTTCCAGGCGCCCGCGGTCATGCCGGCCGAGCGGCGCTCGGGTACGACCACGCCGTGGCCGCCGAAGGCGGAGACCGAGCGGACGACGGCGCCGAGGTTGCGCGGGTCGGTGACGCCGTCCAGGGCGACGATCAGCGGGTCGGCGCCCTCGTCGTAGGCGGCCGCGGTGAGGTCCTCGGGGTGCGCGTACTCGTACGGCGGGACCTGCAGGACCAGGCCCTGGTGGTTGAGGCCGTTGGTCATGCGGTCCAGCTCGGGGCGCGGCGCCTCCATGAGGTTGATGCCGCCGCGGTCGGCGACGAGCTGCAGGGCCTCGCGGACGCGCTCGTCGTTGTCGATGAACTGCTGGACGTACAGGGTCGAGGCGGGGACGCCCTCGCGCAGTGCCTCGACGACCGGGTTGCGGCCCACGACCAGCTCGGAGGAGGACTTGCCGCCGCGGCCCCGGGGCGCGGGGCGGCGCACGGCCTGCTTCGCCTTGGCGTTGGCGACGCGGTTCTTCTTGTGGCCCTTGCGCATCTCGGCCGGCGGGGTCGGTCCCCTGCCCTCCAGACCCTTGCGCCGCTGGCCGCCACTGCCGACCTGCGCGCCCTTCTTGCCGGACATGCGACGGTTGTTCGCGGCCATGACCTACCTGTCTCTGTGGTGCGTGCGGATGCGTACGTCTATGCAGTGTGCCGCCCGGAGGGCCGGGCGGCACAATCGATCATCGGATCGTCGGACGGCTCAGCGTGAGCCGAGGCTCCAGCGGGGGCCCTGCGGGCCGTCCTCGATGGTGAGGCCCGACTGGTTGAGCTGGTCGCGGATGGCGTCGGCGGTGGCCCAGTCCTTGCGGGCGCGGGCGGCCTCGCGCTGGTCCAGCACGAGCCGGACGAGGCTGTCGACCACGCCGTGCAGGTCCTCGCCCCGGTCCGCCTCGCCGGCCCAGTGCGGGTCGAGCGGGTCGAGACCGAGGACGCCGAGCATGGCCCGCACCTCGGCGAGCCGGGCCACGGCCGCCTCCTTGTCGTCGGCGGCCAGCGCGCTGTTGCCCTGCCGGACCGTGGTGTGCACGACGGCGAGGGCCTGCGGGACGCCCATGTCGTCGTCCATGGCCTCGGCGAAGGCGGGCGGGACCTCGGCGGCGGGCTCGACCACTCCCCCGGCCTTCTCCACCACGCGCTGCACGAAGCCCTCGATCCGCGCGAACGCGGACTCGGCCTCGCGCAGGGACTCCTCGCTGTACTCGATCATCGAGCGGTAGTGCGGGGTGCCCAGGTAGTAGCGCAGCACGATCGGGCGCCACCGCTTGACCATCTCGCCGACCAGGACGCTGTTGCCGAGCGACTTGGACATCTTGTCGCCGGCCATGGTGACCCAGGCGTTGTGCACCCAGTACTGGGCGAAGTCGTCGCCGAAGGCCTTGGCCTGGGCGATCTCGTTCTCGTGGTGCGGGAAGATCAGGTCGAGGCCGCCGCCGTGGATGTCGAAGGCGCTGCCCAGGTACTTGTGGGCCATGGCGGAGCACTCCAGGTGCCAGCCGGGACGGCCCGGCCCCCACGGCGTCGGCCAGGTCGGCTCGCCGGGCTTGGCGGACTTCCACAGGGCGAAGTCGCGCGGGTCCCGCTTGCCGGTCTCGCCCTCGCCGGACGGCTGGAGCAGGTTGTCCAGCTCCTGCCGGGACAGCTCCAGGTACCGGGGGAAGGACCGCACGTCGAAGTAGACGTTGCCGTCCGCGGCGTAGGCGTGCCCGCGCTCGATGAGGACCTGCATCATCTCGATCATCTCGGTGATGTGGCCGGTCGCGCGGGGCTCGTAGGTCGGCGGGAGGCAGCCGAGGGCGGCGTAGCCGTCGTTGAAGGCGCGCTCGTTCTCGTAGCCGATCGACCACCAGGGCCGGTTCTGCTCGTGGGCCTTGGCGATGATCTTGTCGTCGATGTCGGTGACGTTGCGGATGAACGTGACCTCGTGGCCGCGGTACTCGAACCAGCGGCGCATGATGTCGAAGTTGAGGTAGGAGCGCACATGCCCGATGTGGGGTGCCGCCTGCACGGTGGCACCACAGAGGTAGATCGAGACACAGCCCGGCCTGAGCGGGGTGAAGTCACGGATCTGCCGGGCGTTGGTGTCGTACAGGCGAATAGTCACGCCACCAGGGTAGTGGGCGCCGGGCACTGCCTCACGCCCCTTCTCCCCGAAGCCGCGGTCACAGGTTCCCGACGACCTTGCGCGGGTGGATCCGTACGACCACCCGCTCGGCGTCCTGGGCCGAGGACGGGTTGAAGTCGGCGTACTTCTTGCCCGTGTACTTGACGCTCAGCTCGTCGATGAGGTCCTGCCCGCCCTCGGTCGTGAGCTCGGCGGTGCCGCGGATCTCCGCGTACTCGTAGGGCTGCTCCGGGTTCATGACGACGACCGTCACCCGGGGGTCGCGCCGCAGGTTCTGTTCCTTGCGGCGGCCGACCGTGGTGGAGAAGAGGATGTCGTCGCCGTCCCGTTTCACCCAGACCGGGGACATCTGCGGGCTGCCGTCGGGCTGAATGGTGCCCACGACGATGAACACCTTGTCGTCGAGCACCGACTTGAGCTTGTCGGACAGGGCTACGGACACGGGTACCTCCAGGAGACCTCGGTCGAGGGTGACTGTGCGGGTACCCTCGCACGCTCTCCGCTCACTCGCAGCACAGGACACGGCGGCCGACGTCAGCCCGTGCGGACCACCAGCGCGGTCGCCACCGCCATCAGGCCCTCGTCGCGGCCCGGGAAGCCGAGCCCGTCGGTGGTCGCCCCCGAGACCGACACCGGGGCGCCGGCCGCCTCGGAGAGGATCTTCTGGGCCTCGTCCCGGCGCTTGCCGATCTTCGGGCGGGGGCCGACCACCTGGACGGCGATGTTGCCGATGGTGAAGCCCGCGTCGCGGACGATCCGCGCGGCCTCCGTGAGCAGGGTGACCCCGGCGGCGCCGGACCACTCGGGGCGCCCGGTGCCGAAGTGCTGCCCCAGGTCACCGAGCCCGGCGGCGGAGAAGAGGGCGTTGCAGGCGGCATGCGCGACGACGTCCGCGTCGGAGTGGCCGGCCAGCCCGGGCCCCTCGCCCTCCCACTTCAGGCCGGCGCACCACAGCTCGCGGCCCTCCTCGAAGGCGTGGACGTCGGTGCCGATGCCGACCCGGGGAAGCAGGGGTGCCTCAGAAGCCATGGGTGAGCCTCCTGCGGGCCAGGACCGCCTCGGCGAGGACCAGGTCGAGGGGTCGGGTGACCTTGAAGGCCTCCTCGTGACCGGGTACGGCCACGACCGTCAGCCCCAGCTGCTCCACCATGCTCGCGTCGTCGGTGACGTTCCCGGTGACGGTCTCGTGGGCCCGGACCAGGGTCGTCCGCTCGAAGCCCTGGGGCGTCTGCACCGCGCGCAGCCGGGCGCGGTCGGGGGTGGCGACGACCGGCTCCGGCCGGCCGGGCCCGGTCGCGGGCTCGACCTCCTTGACGGTGTCGGCGAGCGGGAGGGCGGGGACGACGGCCGGGGCGCCGTCGCGTACGGCCTCGATGACCGCGTCGACCGTGTCGACCGGGACGAGCGGGCGGGCCGCGTCGTGGACGAGGACCACGCCGTACTCGGGGGGCAGGGCGGCCAGGCCGAGCCGGACCGACTCCTGGCGGGACTCCCCGCCCGGCACCACCGCGAAGTCGGTGCGCTCGGGGAGGGCGTGCGCGTCGAGCAGGGACTTGACCTCGGCGGCGCCGTCCGGCGGAGCAACGACGATCACCAGGGAGACCTGGCGGGACGCGGCCAGGGCGCGGACCGCGTGGATGAGCATGGGCGTGCCGTTCAGCGCGCGCAGCGCCTTGGGGGCGCCCGGACCGAGGCGTACGCCGCGCCCGGCGGCGGGAATCACGGCGGCGACGGGGGTCTGCGCGGGCGAAGGGCGCGATTGGTCAGACATCGGTTCCTGTCAGGTTTGTGTGCTCGACCCAGGTGGGTATGGCCTGGAGGAGTGCCGGGCGCTAGGCCTTGACCGGACCCTTCCGTGACCCTGGTCGAGCCGTTCGCCCGGGCCCGGCACGTCAAGTATCGGGGGGCATACCCCGAGGTGTGCGGCAGGCTCCGCCCGCGGGTGCACGGCGGGTCGCCGGAGTCGACGGCAGATGCCTCGGGGACGAACATGCCGCAGCGCCCGGCGACAGGGTCGTCATCGGGCACCGCGGCATTTCAGTGTGCTGAGCGCGCTGCGGGCGGAGGATCGCCGCCGCGCCGCGCGTCAGGAGACGTGCGTCTCGTCGGGCCGCGTCAGGACGCGAGCACCTCGTCGAGCAGGGCCTCGGCCTTGTCCTCGTTCGTGTTCTCCGCGAGGGCCAGCTCGCTCACCAGGATCTGGCGCGCCTTGGCGAGCATGCGCTTCTCACCGGCGGAGAGTCCGCGCTCGCGCTCACGACGCCACAGGTCACGCACGACTTCCGCGACCTTGATGACATCGCCGGAGGCGAGCTTCTCCAGGTTTGCCTTGTAACGACGGGACCAGTTCGTGGGCTCCTCGGCGTACGGCGCGCGCAGCACCTCGAAGACTCGGTCCAGCCCGTCCTGACCGACCACATCCCGCACGCCGACGAACTCCGCATTGTCCGCTGGCACACGTACCGTCAGGTCGCCTTGGGCGACCTTCAGCACCAAGTAGGTCTTGTCCACGCCTTTGATCTGGCGAGTTTCGATAGCCTCGATCAGCGCGGCCCCGTGATGGGGATAGACCACGGTGTCGCCAACCTTGAACGTCATGTGACAGGTACCCCTTCCGTGGCTATCCAGGGTAACACGGATACGGCGTCTTCTGAATGGCGTTTTCGCAGGTCAGGGCATATCTCGGGGCTTGACAACAGCAACCGGAACGTGCTGCGCGCGGCCTGCGGAAGCGGGTATTCGCAGGTCGGAGGGGCTCTTCGGGCGGGACGAAACGCCTGCGTCACACAGCTCACGGGTCCGCCCCAAGTGGCGGAACATCCCGATTTGTCTGGTTCCAAGCGTACGACTTCCGCTACTCCGTTCGGTGACCGGAGGCGGATGTGAGCCGAATCCGGAATTGATCAACGGCGGTCGGCGTGGTGCCCCGTGATCAATATCCGGAGCGGCCGCATATTCCTGCACAGAAAATGTGCGGGCGGGTTCAGGGCTCAGTCGCGGACGATGTCGCGCGCCGCGTTACGCGCGTGCCGGGGTCGCCTTGAGGGGCGCGGAGGAGGGCCTTGCGAGATGCCGTCGGCGTGTTTTCCGAATGCCGGACGGGCGCGCGCAATGTGACCACCGAGTCACCTGTGCCTCCTGGAGTACCCCCACCCGGAGGGAACGCCGGTGCTTGGGGGAGGGTCGGGTGCGGTCGCCCGGGAACGGCTCGGTAACCTAAGGCCGCTGACAGACACTTAGGGTGGCTTTACAAGAGAGTCGCCCGTGCGTTCAAGGAGTTGCCGCCGCCGTGAGCAGCAGCCTTCGACGCGGCGCCCTCGCCGCCTCCGCCATCGTCTTCTCGATCGCCTCGCTCGCCGCCTGTGGCGCCGGCAACAACGCCCAGACCCTGGAGATCAAGCCGGACAACGCGGCGACCAGTGTCGGCGACATCAAGATCCAGAACGCTCTGGTGATCACCCAGCCGGACCGGAAGGCCACGGGTCCGGCGGTGATCTCCGCGACCGTGTTCAACACGGGCAACACCGACCAGACGCTGCAGTCGGCCTCGGTCGAGGGCTCCCGTGAGCCCGTGAAGCTGTCGCCCGCCAAGGGCCAGAGCCTGACCGTCCCGGCCCACGGGTCCCTGATCCTCGGCGGCAAGGGCAACGCCTCGGCCGAGATCCCCGGTGGCCGTGAGGCCGTCCAGGACGGCAACGTCCAGAAGGTCACCTTCACCTTCAGCAAGACCGGCGCGGTGAGCGTGCTCGCCTTCGTGGTGCCGGCCACCAGCTACTTCGACAAGTGGGGCCCGAGCAACATCCCGTCCGCCTCGGCCTCCGCCTCCTCTTCCGCCTCCGCCTCGGCCTCCGGAGCCCCGGGCGCGAACGCCTCCGGCAGCGGCAAGCCGGGCAAGGGCGGCAAGGCGTCCTCGTCCGCCGGCGCCACGGCGTCGGGGTCCCCCGCGACCGGGGCCACCCCGAGCGACTCGGCCTCCCAGTCGGCCGCCGGCCACTGACCGCCTCGTTCGTGACGGAGGGCGGCACCCCGGCCGGGGGGCCGCCCGCCCGCACGAAACGCGCGGCCGCGGCCCGGGTCCCCGGCGCGCCCGGCGCCGCCGCCCCCTCCCCCCCTGGTTCGCGACGGGGGGCCCCCCCCCGGCCGGGGTGCCGCCCTCCGTCACGAACCGCGCGTCCTGAGCCCTGGACCGCGTCGCGGCCTGCGCCTGCGCCCTGCGTCAGAACCGGTGTGCACCACGCGACGGACCGCAGTGGTCCCGGCCGGTGTGCCCCCGCGACGGGCTGGAGTGAGTGCCCCCTCGACGGTCCGGTGTGACCCACGCGACGGGCCGGAGTGGCCCCCCGACGGTCCGGTGTGACCCACGCGACGGGCCGGCCGGTGTGGCCTACGGCTCGAACTTGTAGCCCAGGCCGCGGACCGTCACCAGGTAGCGGGGCGCGCCCGGGTCCGGCTCGATCTTGGCGCGCAGGCGCTTGACGTGGACGTCGAGGGTCTTGGTGTCGCCCACGTAGTCGGCGCCCCAGACCCGGTCGATGAGCTGCATCCGGGTCAGGACGCGGCCCGCGTTGCGCAGGAGCATCTCCAGCAGGTCGAACTCCTTCAGCGGCAGGTCGACCTTCGAGCCGGCCACCGTCACCACGTGGCGGTCGACGTCCATGCGGACCGGACCCGCCTCCAGCGCGGCCGGGGTGACCTCCTCCGGCTCGCCGCGGCGCCGCAGCACCGCGCGGATGCGGGCGACCAGCTCGCGGGAGGAGAAGGGCTTGGTGACGTAGTCGTCGGCTCCTATCTCGAGACCGACCACCTTGTCGATCTCGCTGTCCTTCGCGGTCACCATGATCACGGGGACGTTCGAGCGGCCGCGCAGCTGGCGGCACACCTCGGTGCCGGGCAGCCCCGGCAGCATCAGGTCGAGGAGCACGAGGTCGGCGCCGTTGCGCTCGAACTCGTCGAGTCCGTCGGGGCCGGTGGCCGCGACGGCGACCTCGAAGCCCTCCTTGCGGAGCATGTACGACAGGGCGTCGGAGAAGGACTCCTCGTCCTCGACGACGAGCACTCGGGTCACGGAAGGACCTCCGGGGCGGGAAGCGGTTCGTACGGGGATGACTCGCTGGTCCCGGCCTCGTCGTCGAGGTCGGGGTGTTGTTGCGCGCGGTCGCGGGCCGCGCCCGCCTCCGGCAGCCTGAGAGTGAAGGTGGAGCCCTGGCCTTCGGCGCTCCACACCGTGACCTCCCCGCCGTGCGAGGCGACCACGTGTTTGACGATCGCGAGACCCAGACCGGTGCCACCGGTGGCCCGCGAGCGGGCCGGATCGACGCGGTAGAAGCGCTCGAACACGCGCTCCTTGTCCTTCTCCGAGATGCCGATGCCCTGGTCCGTGACGGCGAGTTCGATCATGTCGCCGCCGAGTGCGGTGACATGGCGGGCGGCTATGCCGACGCGGGTGCGGGCCGGGGAGTAGTTCACGGCGTTCTCGACGAGGTTGCCGAGAGCGGCGGCCAGCTGGCCCCGGTTCCCCCAGACGTGCAGATCCGCCGTACCGCCGGCGGCCATGGTGATCTGCTTGGCGCCCGCCTGGTGGCGGCAGCGGTCGATGGCCTCGGCGACCAGCTCCTCCACCCGGACGGGCTCGGCGTCCTCGAGGGGATCGTCGTTCTGGATCCGGGAGAGGTCGATCAGCTCCTGGACCAGGTTGGTCAGCCGGGTCGCCTCGATCTGCATGCGGCCCGCGAAGCGCTCTACGGCCTCGGGGTCGTCCGAGGCGTCCATGACGGCCTCGGACAGCAGGGACAGCGCGCCGACGGGCGTCTTCAGCTCGTGACTCACATTGGCCACGAAGTCACGTCGTACGGCCTCGATACGGCGGGCCTCGGTCAGGTCCTCGACCAGCAGCAGGACCAGCCGGGAGCCGAGCGGGGCCACCCGCGCGGAGACGGCGAGGGCCTCGCCCCGTCCGGTGCCGCGCCGCGGCAGGTCCAGCTCGACCTGGCGTATCTCACCGTCCCGTCTGGTGTCACGGGCCATCTGGAGCATCGGCTCCACGGCGAGCTTGCCGCCGCGGACCAGACCGAGGGCGTAGGCGGCCGAGCTGGCCTTGACGACGGCGTCGGCCTCGTCGAGGACGACGGCCGAGGAACGGAGCACGGACAACACGGTGTCCACGCCCGGCGGAAGTACGGGATCGGTGTGCAAGGAAGTCCTGGTGGGTCGCTTCTGGTCGCGTTCGCTCCAGCGGAACGCCAGCATGGCGATGACGCCGGTCAGCACCCCGGCGATCGCTGCCGCTGCGGCGACCGCCGCGTTCACGTCCATGCCTCAAGGTTAGGCACGGGCTCCGACATGGCTACACCCGTCCGGGGGCGACCTCGAACACTCGTCGCCCAGAGTTCACCTTGGAGCCAGTGGTGGTTCATTTGCGGTGGCAGAAACGGACGCGTACGAGGCCGACCGTGGGAGCGTGGGGGGAACGTGGGGTCCGCGCCCCGCGATTTTCGGCCACGGAGCAGGGCGAGAGGTGTCACAGCCCTTACTCCCTGAAGACACGTACGAGAGGGAATCCTGATGCGGGACGCGTACCACGAGGAACTGGACTCGATCGGCGACGGACTGGTGGAGATGGCCCGGCTGGTCGGGTCGGCGATCGGGCGCGCCACGACCGCGATCCTCGACGCCGACCTGAAGCTCGCCGAGAGCGTCATCGAGGCCGACAAGAAGGTCGACGAACTCCAGCACGACCTCGAAGCCCGTGCGATAGCCCTGCTCGCCCGCCAGCAGCCGGTCGCGACGGACCTGCGCATCGTCGTCACCTCGCTGCGTATGTCCGCCGACCTGGAGCGGTCCGGTGACCTCGCCCAGCACGTGGCGAAGCTCGCCCGGCTGCGCTTCCCGGCCCGGGCGGTCCCGCAGGACCTGCACGCCACCATCCTGGAAATGGGCCAGCTCGCCCAGCGCCTGATGGCCAAGGCGGCCGAGGTGATCATCACGAAGGACGTCGACCTCGCGCTCCAGCTGGAGCAGGACGACGACGAGATGGACCTGCTGCACCGCACCCTCTTCCAGCACCTGATCGACGACCGCTGGAAGCACGGCATCGAGACCGCCGTCGACGTCACGCTGCTCGGCCGCTACTACGAGCGGTACGCCGACCACGCCGTGGCCGTCGCCAAGCGCGTCGTCTACCTGGTCACGGGTGAGCACGCGGACGAGCTCCAGGCGGACCTCCACGCGAAGGGCGTCGACGGCGCGTGACCCCCGCGGGGTCCGGCCGCCGGCGGGTCCCACCGTGGTGGGGCTCGCGGATCGCCGGGTACGGCGCATGGACGCCCCCGTGCGCCGTTGATGCGCCCAGCAGAACGGGCATGGAATGGGCGAGGGCATCCCTGCCCCAGCGTCTAGGAGGGACCCATGGCCGAATCCCCCGGCACCACACCCGACCCCACGCAGGAGCGCGAGACCGAGCAGCAAGCCGACATCAGAAGCCTTCCGCTGTTCGGCGCGTGCGGCTGCGGCTCGGGTTGCGGTTGCGGATGCCAGTCGGGCAACCCCTGCCAGTGCGGCTGACGGCGCGACCGCTCGCCGGCTGACCTGACGACAGCCCACCGAAGGGCCGGTGCGCACCACCTGTGCACCGGCCCTTCGGCGTACCCGGCAGGGGTGTGGCCCGGCTGGGTGCGGTGGGCGCACACCATGCCCTGCGGACGGTCGGCCCGGCCCGGGATGGGCGTGCACCGCACGGAGCGCTGCAAACGGCGAGGGTCGCGGCCCGCGCGGGTTCGTCGAGGTCCGGTGCGGTCGCCACGTCGTCCACCGTGACCCGTTCACCGCCGGCGGCGTGACCGCAGACCGCGCCGGTGGTGCCGTCGGTCACCGCGAAGAAACGTACGAAGGCGGCGGAGAAGCCGCAGCGGGGCGCCGGCCGGAGCGTGTGCCCGTCGGCGTCCATCGGCTGCACGCCGGCCATGTCCGCGCGCGTGAACCCCGCACACCGCGTCGCGCAGCGCGGCGAGGAAGACGGACAGCACCGACGAGCGGTCACGTGGCGCGGCGATGCCGTCACGACCGTCACTGCCGTCGACCCCGTCACGACCGTCGATGCCGTCACTGCCGTCACTGCCGTCGATGCCGTCGATGCCGTCGATGCCGAGAACGCCGGAGCCGTCCTCGCTCTCCGACTCCGGGCGGAACCGGGTTTTCCGGGCCAGGACCTCGCGGGCCAGCTGGCTGACCGTACGGCCATCCGCGTAGGCGCGGCCCCGCAGCCGGTCCAGTGCCTGCTCCGGATCCACGTCCAGCTGCACCATCACCATGCCGACCGCCTGGTAGACCTCGGTGTGATCGGCCTCCGAAGCCGCTACCCAGGCCGCCACCTCGCCCTCCGGGTCTTCCTCGGAGTAGGCGGGGGCGGCGGCCTGGAGGTTCATCAGCGCGTAGGTGACCGCGTCGCGCACCCACAGCGCGGTCCGCAGATCCTGCTCCCCCAGTCCGCCCGCGCACTCGCTGTAGAGGTCGAGGGTGCCGATCACGGCGCCGCTGACGCCGAGCGGCAGGGAGAACACGGCACGGACCCCGAGGCCGACGGCCTCGTGCGCGAAGATCGGCCAGCGGCGGGCGTCGAAGCCCCCGGTCAGGTCGGCGGCGATGACCGGCGCGTCCTGTTCCAGGGCGGTCTGGCAGGGGCCGTCGCCCACGGTGTACTGCAGTTCGGCCAGCCGGGCGGCCACCCGGTCACTGGCGCACCACGTGATGCGGACGCCGTTGCCACCGGAGATCGACACGGAGGAACCGGTGATCGGCAGCAGCCGTGCGCAGGCCTCGCAGAGCGCGCCCGGCACCCGCCGGGGGTCGTCGTCGGCGCCTCGCGCGGCGGCGGCCAGCGTCTCGTGGACCCGCAGTCGCACCTCGGCGTCGGGCGACGGATTGCCGCCGGCCCTCTGGGACTCCTCGGGAGGCACGGTCAGCACCCCCGTCGCCATGCGCGATCAACAGACATGATCCACCAGCATCCCGCGGCTCGCCGAGCCCGACCGTTCCGCATACCGGGTTCCCCGCCTGAGCGAAGCAAGCACCGTCTCCCGCCGCCGGCTCCCGCCGTGGCCCGGTGCCCCGGGGCGCCAGGCCTCCGCTTCGGGCCTCCGGCTGCGGTGCCGCCTGCTCCGGTGCCACCCACAGCAGGCCGCCTGCTCCCGGCGCCGCCTGCTTCAGGCCTCCCGCTGTGGTGCCGCCTGCTCCGGTGCCACCCACAGCAGGCCGCCTGCTCCCGGCGCCGCCTGCTCCGGTCCCCACGCCCGCTCCGGACCCTGCTCCGGTCCCCGCGCCCGCTTCGGACCCTGCTCAGGGCACCGCCCGCTCGGTCCCCGCCCGCTGCGTACTGCCCGCTCCGGACCCCGCTACTTCAGGTGGTCGCGTACGACGTCGAGGAAGATCTTGCGGCTGGGGCGGATGCACGCCCAGATCTTCTCGTCCCGCGGCTCACCCGGGTCCTCGGGACCTTTCCTGATCACGTCCTGAACGGCGTAGGCCAGCTCGCGGGCCGCATCGTTCACCTCGGGCGCGCACAGCATGTGGATCGTCTTCTGGGCCACCCACATCCGGTCGACGGACTGTTTCGACTGGGCCTGCCACTGCTCGTCGGTCTGACCGTGGTGGTGGCGCTCCACGGCGATCCGTTCGGCCTCCTGCACCGCGGCCAGGAAGGCGACGAGGTGGGTGACGCGTTCGTTGCGGCGCGCCTCGGCACGCTCACGAGCGCTCCGCCGCACTTCCACCCGCTCGGACGCGCGTCCCAGGAAGTACTGGGTCAATGTCGACACGAGGCCGCCCAGCACAACCCCGAGGAACGGCACGAACGTTGACGATGTCACGCCCCCACCGTGGCACCGGCGAGCCTGCCGTCCCCACTTTTTCCGATATTTCAGATACAGCCCGTTCTCATGGTGTATCCACCACACCCCCTGGTGGATTCACCCCGTCACGAACGGCGACGGCACGGGACGCACCCGTGGGAGCTAGGCCGCCTCGGGTCGCGTGGCATGCATGCCCGAGGCGGGCTCCTGTGCGTCCTCGAACAGGAAGTTCTCGTCCTCCCCGAAGTCCGGGGCCTGGAAGGGGTTCGTCACCGGAGGCGGCGATGCCGCGGCGGAGCAGCGGGTCTGCCCTTCCGGGGCGGAGAACAGCGAGGTCAGATCGATGGGAGTCTCTCTTTCGGTACAGGCCCCCGAAGGGACCTGGTGTGTGCCGTGGCGGGCACAGCGGTCCTACAGCTTGGTCATCTTGGCGTACGGGCTCAGAATCCGTATCTGCGCGGAGCCGAAATCGACCAGGGCGGCGATTCCCTCCTCGATACCGATAACGCGGCCGAGGCCGTACATGTCGTGGGTGACCTTGTCGCCCACGGCGAACTGCTTGGGAGCAGCCGTGACCGGGGCCTTGAAGGGGCTGGTGGGCAGATGGCGCTTCGGCGCGGCAGGCTTTGTCATCGTCACCAGTATGCGCCTACCCGGGCCCATCCCGGTCGCCCTGTCCGCCCCGGCATTGCCCGGCACCGACCCGAACGGGACGCACCACCGGTCCTACCTGGGCCTTACCGAGCGGGCGACGAGAATCCGATCGCGCACTGAACGCGGAAAAGCCGGTACCGCGGCGGCCGCGTCCCGCCTTCGCCGGGGCCCCGGGGCAGCACGCGTCCCGGTCGCCGGGGTCGCCACACCCCCGGGTCGCCGGGGCCGCCGTACAGGACGGTCCGCCGGGGCCGCCGTACAGGACGGTCCACCGGGGCCGCCGCACAGGGCGGTCCGGCGGGGCGCCGCACAGGGCGGTCCGCCGGGGTCGCCGTACAGGGCGGTCCGCCGAGGTCGCCGTACAGGACGGTCCGCCGGCGTTCCCCCTCCCCGCCGGCGGGTCCGTATGCGGACACGCGGAAGCTGGCCCTCCGCCCCCCGTCCAAGCCTCCTGAGCGGGAGGCCGGCGGACCGGCAGACCGGCAGGCCGACAGACCGGCAGGCGGCGTCCAGGGCGGGGCAGAGAACGCGTCGATCGTGCTCTGCCCCGCGGCTCCCGGGCCGCCGTCGCGGAACACGACGAGAGCCGCGGGTTCCCTCAGCGCACCGTGACCGATGCGGTGGTGGCCGATCCGTTGGTCCAGCCGTAGCGGTGCGCGGTCACCGTCACGCTGATCTTCTGGCCCTTGTCGGCTTTCGCGAGCAGATAGGTGGACTTGGTGGCCCCGGTGACGGCCTTCCCGTTGCGCTTCCAGGAGTAGGTGTACGAGGTGGCCGACGGCGACCAGGTCCCGTGTGCGGCGGTCAGCCGGTAACCGACCTTCGCGGTGCCGCTGAGGGAGACCGCCTTGGTGACTTTCAGGGACGGGCCGACGCCGACCGCGACGGCCGGCGCCGTGGAGGTGACCGAACCGGCTCCGTTGGTGACCGTGACCTTGCAGGCGACCTTGTGGGTGTAGTCGTCCGAGGTCAGGGTGCGGGTCGTGCCGGTGGCGCCGGAGATGGTCTTGCCGTCACGCGACCACGACCATGCGGCGGTCGCGTTGTAGCCGGACCAGGCGGCGGAGCACGTCAGTCGCGAACCGGTGCGGGCTGTCCCGGTCAGCGTGGCCTTCCTGGTGATGTCCGGCTTGGTCAGCAGCGTCTGCGACCGGCTCCAGACCTGGGAGGTGTAGCGGTCGGGGGTACCGGGGGCGTACCGGGCCGTGCGTCCCAGCACGGTGGCCCGGCCGTCCGGTCCTGCCGCGACCTCGGCCGTCAGGGCGTCCATGTCGGGGACGTCCGCGACGGGCGTGGCGTCGAGCGCGGTGGCCTTGCTCCAGGTGCCGCCGGTGCGCACGGCCCACTCCAGGTAGTGGTCGTCGCCGTTGTCGATGCCGGGTGTCTGCGGCCACACCACCTGTACGGTCCCGTCCGCCCCGATGGACGCGTCGACCTGCCAGTCGACGTAGCCGGTGGACAGCGTCTTCGGCGCGGACCAGGTGCCCGTGCTCGCGCTCCGGGTGACGGCCTGGACGATCGGCATGCCCGCGCTGCCGGTCCAGCCCGCCCACACATAGGTGACGTCACCGTTGGGAGCGGTGAGCGGGCCGCTGTCGTCGTTGTCCTGGAGGACCGGCACGGCGGTCTGGACGGCTCCCCAGGTACCGGTCGGGGACGGCCTGCTGCGGGACTTCAGCGTCTCGATCCCGTTGGTGGCGCTCTGCCACAACACGGTGGTGGCGCCGTTGGCCGCCATCGACACCTGCACGTCGCTGGACTTGGCGTCCGTGCCCGGCAGGGCGGCCGGACTGCTCCAGTCCCCGCCGGCAGCGGCCCGGGTCACGATGGAGTCGACATTGGAGTCGCTGCTCCTGTCCCAGGCGTCCCAGACCGTCGTGGCCGCTCCGTCCGGAGCCACCGCGAGCGAGAACTGCTCGATGTAGCCGTCGGAGAAGGATCCCAGGCGGTGAGCCGCCGACCAGGCCGTCGCGCCGGGTGCGAGCGTGGCGGTCATCGCCTCGTAGTTCCAGTATCCGTCGCCCTGGACCCATACGGCGGTGACGGTGCCGTCGGCCGCCGCGGCCAGCTGCGGCATCGACAGGTCCAGTCCGGCGTAGGTCGTGAGCGTGATCGGTTCCGACCACCGGCCCGTCGCCGGGTCCCAGCCGGCCGAGACGGCGGCCAGCGAGCCGTCGTTGTAGCTGCCGGTCGTCCAGGCCGCCTGGGCGTGCCCGTCGGCGGTGACCGTCAGCACGGCGGGGGCGGTCGCGTTGTCGCTCGCGAACAGCAGGTGGGGCGCCGACCATGTGCCGCTGCCCGCAGGCCTGACGGCGGCCTGGATGTCCCACGTGGTGGCACCGGCGGCCTTGTCGCGCCACAGGGCGAACGCGGTGCCGTCCCCCGCCACCTTCACGTCGATCAGGCTCTGCTGGCCGCCGGTGCCGGTCAGGGCGACCGCGGGGCCGAACGGGCCGGCCGACGCCGCGTATCCCCCGGCGGCGGCGGGCACGGCGGCGCTCACCGCGAGGGCCACCGCCGTTGCAACCGCGCACGCGGCAACGGCGGTGCGCGGTCTGGGTATCTTCAGTGCCACTACAGCTCCTGTCTCGGACGGGCATGCCTCTGACGCCCGACAGTGCGTCTGGACCTTGCTGCGGGGGCCGCGAACGAGCGGAACCACGTCCGGACAAGGCCCGGCGCCGAAGCACTGCAGGCCGCCCCCGCCGCATCGCGCCGCCGCAGTGTCCGCGCCGTTGGACGCGAGGGACGACGATAACCAGCCACGCCTCGCACTTCCCTCTGCCGACGGGCTAAGAATGATCAAATTTTCTGCCGCCAAGGGGAGTTCGGCAGGACGCCGGAACACCGCGCACGGGCACGGCGGCCGAACCGACCGGCCGAACCGGGGCCGCTGGGATACGCGCGGCGGACGTACGGACACGGCGAGCGAACCGACCGGCCGAACCGGATCCGCAGGGGTACACGCGGCGGACGTACGGACACGGCGAGCGAACCGACCGGCCGAACCGGATCCGCTGCGGTACACGCGGCGGACGTACGGACACGGCGGGCGAACCGACCGGCCGAACCGGATCCGCTGCGGTACACGCGGCGGACGTACGGACACGGCGGGCGAACCGACCGGCCGAACCGGGTCACTGGCACCCCGCGGCCTGCCCCGCCCGTCAGCCCGTCACCGGCCCAGCCCCCGCAATGGCCGGTGCTGAAGGCCATTCGGGCAAGATAAACGCAACTTCGACATGGCCCCCGGAGGCAGCTACCTTCACCTGCACCTCGGCGGTCACACAGGGGTTTGTTCACCTGAGCCGCCCGCGAGGGGACGACTTGGTCGCGCCCACGAGTCCTCGCCCCCGTGCGCGGGCCACCGAGATCGGGTCCACGCCAGGCAGCCCCCACCAGGGAGAGACGCATGCCCCATCTTGCTCTGTACACATTCGGCGTCCTGAAGTCACCTCTCGCCGATCCCGGACCCCTGACGCGCGAGTTCTACGACACCGGCGAGGCCGTCTACCGGAAGATCAGTCGGCATCCCGGGTACCTTGCGCGTGCTGAAGCGGCGGACGGTGACCGGGGCATGTTCTTCGGGGCGGACTGGGGTGCGTGGGGAGAGTTCGCCGTACCGGCCTGGTACGACAAGGGCCAGACGGTGGAAACCACCGCCCTGGCCACGACCCTCTCGCTCTGGACCGACCTGGGCCCCGCCTTCGACGCCGTCTACACCGATCTGCACCGTGAGGCGCTGAACAGGCGTTACGACTGGTTCGAGAGGACAGCACACCCGAATCACGTCTTCTGGTGGGTCCCCGACGGCGTGACACCCACCTGGCAGGACGGGGTTTCCAGGCTGGAGCACCTCGACGACCACGGCCCCGCGCCGCACGCGTTCACCTTCCACCACCCGTTCGCCCCGGACGGTACTCCGACCAGCGTGAAAGGCATCGGCCCGAAGAACGGCCAGGTGCGCTGACGACGAAGCCCGAGCGGCCAGGTGCGCTGACGAGGAAGCCCGAGCGCCCCGGTTCACCGTCGAACGCCTCGATCGAATGACGGCGAACAGATGCGTCCGCGCTTCGGCGGATCCGCCGGTACCCGGGGCTTCGCCCTCTGCCGCGCGGGCACCGACCAGTACCACGCCGCTCGGTACCACGCCATTCGCCCACCAGCGGCTTCACCGGCACGCCCGAGACGCCCTCGACTGCGCCCCCGACTGCGCCTGCGGCCTCTGTCTCACCGAGCCCTTCCGACGGGTCGCCCCACCGACCCCGCACCCGCCAGCACTGTCACCCGAATGGCCCAACAGGACGTGCCACCCACATGGGTGAAGATCAGGCTGGCTAGTGCCCCAACCGAGGCAATCCGTGAAAGGGAAACCACATGCGTATTCGACGTACCCTCGCCGCCGTCATCGCCACGGCAGCCCTCGCCGGACTCGGCCTCACAGGCGCCGCCTCCGCCGTCGCCGCCGCACAGGGTGCCCCGTCCTACGTCACCCCATCCCAGTGCAGGCAGGGCGGCGGAACAGCCGATCTCATGGACAATCTCTGCAAGGGCGGTATGCACGACGGGGAGAGGATCGACTGACCCCCACAAGGCGCCCCGCTGCCATGCGCCGCGGGGCGCCCTGACGGTCGGCACAGTCCCCGCGCCGCGTACTCTCCCGACCACGCTCACGCCGGAGGGCCCAGGCCGCGAGAACACCCCGGAGTCGCACCGTCCGCGCGGCTCAGGGGCACGGGCGCCGGCCGGGCCCGCTGTCGCCAGGGCTCGTCCGGCGGATCACGGGCCGAGCCGGGGCCGGACCGAGCGAGGGCCGGCCAGTGCCCTAATCGGGAATCGGGTTGACCGCCCCCGGCAGGCGGTGCTGGAGTCGGCACGTGGAGAGCATCCCCGCCAACCGGCGGCTCTGGAACCAGATCAGCAGCGACTACCAGCACAAGCACGACCCGCGAATCGGCGCCACACCCCGGCTGTGGGGCATGTACTCCCTCCCCGACGCGCACCTGCACGCCCTGGGCGACGTCACCGGCAAGCGCGTCCTCGAACTGGGCTGCGGCGCCGGCCAGTGGTCCAGGGCGCTCGCCGCGGAGGGCGCCACCGTGGTCGGGCTCGACCTGTCGGAAGCCCAACTCGCCGCGGCGGCCCGCGCGATGGGAGCGGCCCGCTACCCGCTGGTGCAAGGCGCCGCCGAACAACTCCCCTTCGCCGCCGACAGCTTCGACCTGGTGTTCTGCGACTTCGGTGGGCTCAGCTGGGCGCCCCCGCACCTGGCCGTCCCGCAGGCCGCACGCGTCCTGGGCCGAGGCGGGCGCCTGGTGTTCAACGTCGCCAGCCCATGGTTCGAAGCTTGCTACGACGAAGCCGCCGGCCGCGTGACCACGACGCTGCAGAAGGACTACTTCGGGCTGAACACCATCGCCGAAGATGACGGCGCGACCAGCTATCAGCTCACCTACGGCGACTGGGTCAAGGTCCTGCGCGGCGCGGGTCTCGTCATCGACGACCTCATCGAGCCGCGGCCCGAACCCGGAACACCCAACGGCTACAACGAGACCGACCCACCCGACTGGGCACACCGCTGGCCGGCGGAACTGCTCTGGGTAACCCACAAACCGTGAGTTCGGCTGACGCTCAAGCTGTACGCGCACCTCATGCCGAGCAGCCGGGACCGGCACGGACGGTTCTCGGCCGGCCACTCCGGACCCAGCCCACTCGGGCTGAGGTCCCAGGGAGGTTCCAGGGCACGAAAATGCCTCCCGCCCGCGCCGTCTGCGCAGGTGGGAGGCACGACCACAAAACCTACTTCTTCTTGCCCTGGTTCTTGACCGCCTCGATCGCTGCCGCGGCCGCCTCGGGGTCGAGGTACTTGCCGCCGGGGGTGATCGGCTTGAAGTCGGCGTCGAGCTCGTAGTACAGCGGGATGCCCGTCGGGATGTTCACGCCCGCGATGTCGGCGTCCGAGATGCCGTCGAGGTGCTTGACGAGGGCGCGCAGGCTGTTGCCGTGGGCCGCGACCAGGACCGTGCGGCCGGTCAGCAGGTCGGGGACGATGGCGTCGTACCAGTACGGCAGCATGCGGTGGACGACGTCCTTCAGGCACTCCGTCCTCGGTCGCAGCTCCGGCGGGATCGTCGCGTACCGGGGGTCGTGCGCCTGGGAGAACTCGGAGTCGTCCGGCAGCGGGGGCGGCGGGGTGTCGTAGGAGCGGCGCCAGAGCATGAACTGCTCCTCGCCGTACTCCGCGAGCGTCGCCGCCTTGTCCTTGCCCTGGAGGGCGCCGTAGTGGCGCTCGTTCAGGCGCCAGCTGCGGCGGACCGGGATCCAGTGGCGGTCGGCGGCCTCCAGCCCGAGCTGGGCGGTGCGGATCGCGCGCTTCTGGAGCGACGTGTGGACCACGTCGGGCAGCAGGCCGGCGTCCTTGAGCAGCTCACCGCCGCGGACCGCCTCCTTCTCGCCCTTCTCGTTGAGGTTGACGTCCACCCAGCCGGTGAACAGGTTCTTCGCGTTCCACTCGCTCTCGCCGTGGCGGAGGAGGATCAGCTTGTACGGTGCGTCGGCCATGGCCTCGAGCCTACCTAAGCCGCCTGGGGGGTGCGGCTCGGCCGGGAGCGTACGGCGCCGCCGCCCCGATCGACGTCTCGCGCTAAACGACTGGCGCCCCGGTGGCCCCCCTTTGTAAGTTGTGGAAGCCGTTCGAGCCACTTACAGCTATGGGGGATCACCGATGCCGTCAGCCGCGTTGAGACGCGCCGCCCGAGAAACCGTCTCCGGGCTCCCCCGCGAGTTCTGGTGGCTGTGGACCAGCACCCTCGTCAACCGGCTCGGCGCCTTCGTGGCCACCTTCATGGCCCTCTATCTCACCCTGGACCGCGGGTACTCGGCCTCGTACGCCGGTCTCGTCGCCTCTCTGCACGGCCTCGGCGGTGTCGTCTCCTCGCTGGGCGGCGGGGTGATGGCGGACCGGCTGGGCCGCCGGCCGACCCTGCTGATCGCCCAGACCTCGACCGCCGCCGCCGTGGCACTCCTCGGCTTCATGACCGACCCGGTCGCCATCGCCGGTGTCGCCTTCCTCGTCGGCATGGCCTCCAACGCCTCCCGGCCGGCCGCGCAGGCGATGATGGCCGACATCGTCCGCCCCGAGGACCGCGTCCGCGCCTTCTCCCTGAACTACTGGGCCATCAACCTCGGGTTCGCCGTCTCGTCCGCGGCCGCCGGGTTCATCGCCGAGTTCAGCTACCTCGCCGGCTTCCTCATCGAGGCCGGCATGACCCTGGCCTGCGCCCTGGTCGTCTTCGTCAAGGTGCCCGAGTCCCGGCCGGCCGCCGCGGACACCAAGGGGACGCAGGACGCCGTCAGCCTGCGGACCGTGCTGCGCGACGGCCGGTACATGGCCGTCGTCGGGCTGTCCTTCCTCATCGCGCTGGTCTTCCAGCAGGGGTCGGTCGGACTTCCGGTCGCGATGGGCCGTGCCGGGTTCTCGCCCGCCGACTACGGCCTCGCCATCGCCGTCAACGGCGTCCTGATCGTCGCCCTGCAGATCCCCGTCACCCGGTTCATCGAGCACCGTGACCCGCGCGCCCTGCTCATCGCCTCCTCGCTCCTGGCCGGGTACGGCTTCGGGCTCACCGCCTTCGCCGGGTCGGTCGGCGCCTTCGTGCTCACCGTGTGCGTGTGGACCCTCGCCGAGATCGTCAACGCGCCCACCCAGACCGGCCTCGTCGTCCGGCTGTCGCCGGTCCACGGACGCGGGCGCTACCAGGGCATGTACACCCTGTCCTGGTCCGTCGCCGCCCTGGTCGCGCCCCTGATGTCCGGCGCGGTCATCGACCGGTTCGGCGCCCGGTGGCTGTGGGGGATGTGCGCCGTCGTGGGAACCGTGGCGGGACTGGGCTACGGCGTGCTGATGCGGAACCTCAGCGAGGAAGAAGCCGGAGCCGGAGTCGAGGTCGCCGCCGGAGTCGAGGTGACCGCCGGCCCCGAACTCGCCGCCGGGGTCCAGGTCACCGCCGACGCGGAAGCCGCACGGGCGGAAGCGGCCGCCGGCGCGGAAGTCGCACGGGCGGAAGCGGCCGCCGGCGCGGAAGCCGCACGGGCGGAAGCCGGTGCCGGCGCTGCCACCCGGGCGGAAGCCGCCGGTGGCACTGCCGCCCGGGCGGGAGCCGCCGCCGGGCCGGATGCCGCATCCGGGCCCCGAGCCGTGACCGTGCCGAACCCGGGGCCGGCCCCGAGGCCGGCCCCGCGGCAGAGCCCGCCTCGACCCCAGTGATCACAACGAACGCCCAAGCCGTCCGGGCCGGCGCGGACATCCAGGTCGTCCGGGCCGTCGCCGACGTCCAGGCCGTCGTCGCCCAAGCCGCCCAAGCCCTCCGGGCCGCCGCAGACATCCGGACCGTCCGGGCCGGCGCGGACGTCTAGGCCGTCGGCGCCCAAACCGTCCGGGCCGCCGCAGACGTCCAGACCGTCCGGGCCATCCGGGCCGGCGCGGACATCCAGGCCATCCGGGCCGGCAAGGACACGCCCCCCACGCCCGGCCAGGGCGCGGCCCGGCGAGGGGCACGGTCCCAGGTCCGGTGAAGGTGCCGTCACGGATGCATCCGCGCTCCCTTCAGCACCTTGTCCACCGCGTTCCGCGGCCCGTACACCGAGAGCCCCACCAGATCCAGGTCCGCCGTGGGCACCGCCCGGACCGCCGCGCGGTTGTCGCGGTCGTTGCCCGTCGTGAACAGGTCCGCCGTGAACACCGCGCGGGGCAGAGCCCGGCTCAGCGCCTTGCCGTGCGCACCCTTGAGGATCTCCTTCGTGCCCTCGAAGACCAGCACCGGCTGCCGGAACATCGGCAGGTACGCCACCGCGCCGGCGTCCTCGTACGGCTCCCCGACCACCTCGGGGATCGTCGCGCCCAGGCCGCTGACCAGGAAGGCGGTGACATTGAGGCGCTGCCAGGGCTCGAGGTCCTCCCGCAGCAGCACGGCGATCTTCGTGTCGAATCGGATGGGTTCAGCGCTCATGGAACGAGACTGCCGACCGCCTCCCGACGGCGTCTTGTACGTTTCTTGCATGGCCGCCCGGCAGGAAGTCACCGCATGGCGCCCCCGTGTCCCGGGCGTCACCGAGGTCTTCCACGCCCACTTCACCGAGTACGCGTACCCGATGCACGTGCATGACGCCTGGACGCTGCTCATCGTGGACGACGGCGCCGTGCGCTACGACCTCGACCGGCACGAGCACGGCACCCCGCACGACACCGTCTCGCTGCTGCCGCCGCACGTGCCGCACAACGGTTCGCCCGCCACCCCGGACGGCTTCCGCAAGCGGGTGGTGTACCTGGACAGCAGCCGGCTGGGAGAAGAGCTGATCGGGGCGGCCGTGGACGGGCCCGACCTGCGGGACCCGGGCCTGCGGCGGCACGTCGGCCGGCTGCACTCCGCCCTCGCCCGGCCCGGCGACGAGCTGGAGGCGGAGAGCCGGCTCACCGTCGTCGGCGAGCGGCTGCGCGACCACCTGCGGCACCGGACGGACCCGCCGGGCGCGCGCCGGGATCCCGCGCTCCCCCGCCGGCTGCGGGAGTTGCTGGACGCGCGGCTCGTCGAGGGCGTCTCGCTGGAGGAGGCCGCGCGGCTGCTGCACGCCCATCCCGCCCATCTGGTGCGGGCGTTCAGCGGCGCGTATGGCATCGCCCCGCACCAGTACCTGATGTCCCGGCGGGTCGGCCGGGCCCGCCGGCTGCTGCTGGACGGGCTGCCGCCCGGCGAGGTGGCCCAGGTGGCCGGGTTCTACGACCAGGCCCATCTCACCCGGCACTTCAAGAAGCTGGTCGGGGTGACGCCGGGGCGCTACCGCAGCGCGCGCTGAGCCTCGTACAGGTTGCGCGGGCGCACGGCGTCCGTGGTGCCGTACAGCTCCAGGCGGGAGTGCAGGTCGCCGGTGAAGTCGGGGACGTCGATCTGGCCGAACTCGGTGACCGCGTTGATGCCGACCGTGGCCGAGTAGGGCGCCAGCCCGTCGATCTTCATCAGGCCCGCGCGGCCGTTGACGACCCGGATGTTCCAGTGGGTGAAGCGGGCGCCGAAGAGCGGTCCGGCGCTGGCGTCGCCGCCGTGCCGGCCGTCGTTGTTCACGGTGATGTCGGTGCGGACGTTGGCGAACGGCAGTCCGCGGTGGCTGTCGAAGGTGCCCATCCGCATGTCGCCGCGCGACCAGACGTTGTGGGAGGACAGGCCCTCGACGTTGATGCCGTGCAGCTGCGTGCCGGCGGGGGCGGGAACCGTGCGCTCCTCGATCGTGAAGTCCTCGATCAGGTTGTCGTGGGAGCCCTCGCGGCAGAAGTACGGGTGGTGCGAGCCGCGGCCGGCGACCCGGGTGCGGCTCAGGGTGCACGCGGAGGCCGCGACCAGTCCGAAGCCGTTGTCGACGTGGCGCACGGTGACGTCGTCCACCCAGCAGTCGTAGGCGCACTGCAGGACGACACCGTTGTAGCCCTTGTCGAGGAGGTGGGGCGACTGCGGGGTCTGCACCGCCTCCAGGGTCAGGCCCTGGACGCCGGAGCCGGTCAGTTCGGGCACGTGGGTGGTCAGCCTGGGGTCCCACTCCGGGCGTACGTCGAGCGGGAGCGGGCGTTCGAGGGTCACGCGGTGGCCGTGGACGCGGGTGATGCGCACGGGCCACTCGTAGGGCACGTACGACGTCAGTTTCGTCTTGTCGTCCCAGGAGTAGGCGGCCGGTCCGGGGCCGCCGCCCGCCATGTGCTGGAGGAGGGTGTGGGCCGGGTCGTCGGCGAGGCGGAGCAGGACGAGCCGGCCGGGGCGCAGGCGGGCGGGGTCGGCGACGGTGAGCGTCCCCTCGCCCCGGCGGGCCGGTGCCACGGTGGTCAGGGTCGTCCACTCGTCGCGCCTGTTGCCGGTCCAGCCCTCGAACGGCCAGGCCCGGTCCTTGATCGCGGCGACCAGGGCGTCCCAGCGGGCCCTGGGGGCGAGCCAGAGGAGGCCGCCCGCCCAGGACCAGGAGGACTTGTCCCCGCCGTAGCGGGAGCCGTAGACACCGATCAGCTCGGTGAGGCTCTTCGTCGCGTACAGGGTCGTACGGCCGCTGCCCGCGCCGCGCAGGACGACGCCGGAGTCGCCGATGCGGATGACGTCGTCGATGCGGAAGGTGCCGGGCGGGATGGTGACCGTGCCACCGCCGGCCCTTCCGGCGGCGGCGACGGCACGGTTGATCGCGGGTGCGCAGTCGGTGCTGCCGTCGGGTACGGCGCCGAAGTCGGTGACGTCGGCGACGACCCGGGGGCGGGGGAAGCGGGTGGCGCCGCCGCGGTATCCGGCGCGGCCGACGTAGGGGATCTGCGGGTGGGTGACCGGTGAGCGGCGGAACTCCTCCCACAGCGTGGGGACTTCGGCCGCCCGGGCGGTGCCGGTCGCGGCGCCCACGGCCACCGCGGTCGCGCCGGCGAGCAGGGTCCGTCTGGTGAGGTGCGCGTTGCTCATGTCGACCCGCCTCTTGATTCACGAATATGAACGCTGTTCAGGAATGCGTTGGGGCTGAGCATGCCATCGGAGTCCCCCGGCGGGGAAGAGTCGTGCGGAAGCCCTCCGTCCGAGGATTCGGGCGGGCTAACGTCCCCTCCATGGATGACATACAGAAGGAACAGGAAGCACAGGCTCCTCGCGATCCATCCATCAAGTCCCGTCCACTGCCGCTGAGACGGCTCACGACCGCCGTCGCGGCCGGCGTGGCCCTCGTCGGCCTGAGCGTCGGTGCGGCCCTGGCGGCGACCTCGGGCGACGGTCCCGGCGTCCGGCACGGTGTCACGAGCACCGTCCCGCCGGACGGGGGCTCCGGGGGTACGACCGACGGCGGCGGCAGCGTCGGAGTGAGCGATGGGGGCGGCAGCGGCGGCGGCGACACGGGCGTCAGCGACGGCGGCGGCGACACGGGCGGCAGCGTCGGCGTGAGCGACGGGGGCAGCAGCGGCGGCGACACCACCATCGGAGGAGGCGGCACCGACGGCGGCGCCGAGCCGAGCCCGACGCCCACCTCTCCCGGTGACCTCGCCGAACTCGACCGGCGCATCACGGAGCTCGACAAGAAGGTCGACCAGCTGCCGACCAGGAAGGAACTGGCCGACGCCCTGCGGGCCTTCGCCGACGAACTCGACAAGAGCGGCGGCCCGCGGCCCGAGCCGGACCCTTCCTGAGCGTCCCCTCGTCCGGGGTCAGTCGGCCGGACGCCGAGTCAGATGCGCGAACGCGTCCAGGTTCCGCGTCGACTCGCCCCGGGACACCCGCCACTCGTACTCCCGGCGGATCGAGGAGGCGAAGCCCAGTTCCAGGAGCGTGTTGAAGGCTCCGTCGGCCGCCTCCAGGACCTGGCCCAGAAGGCGGTCGATCTCGTCGGGGGTGACGGAGGCGAGCGGGAGGCGGGCGGTGACGTAGACGTCACCGAGGTGGTCGACGGCGTAACTCACGCCGTACAGCTTGAGATTGCGCTCCAGGAGCCAGCGGTGGACGCCGGACTCGTTCTCGTCGGGGTGCCTGATGACGAAGGCGTTGATCGACAGGGAATGACGGCCGACGAGGAGGGAGACGGTCGTGGAGAGCTTGCGCGTGCCGGGGAGCTTGACCACGTAGTTCCCGGGCTCGGCGCTCTCCCACTCCAGTTCGGCCTCTTCCAGGGCGGCCTGCAGGACCTGCCCGGTCTTCTCCACATCACCCATGGTGGGAGCGTACGCGACGGCGGTGGGACTGGGTCGCGGCCGTGTAGACCTCGGCGGTGGCGGCGGCCGCCGTGTCCCAGCCGAAGCTCTGGGCGTGCCGGGCGGCGGCCTGCCCCATGCGTGCCGTGAGGGACGGCTCGTCGGCGAACCGGCCCAGCACGCGCGCGTACTCGGCGGGGTGGTGCCCGCTCGCGAGGAAGCCGGTCTCGCCGTCGCGCACGGCCACCGGCAACCCGCCGACGGACGCCGCGAGCACCGGGGTGCCGGCGGCCTGCGCCTCTATGGCGACCAGGCCGAAGGACTCGCTGTAGGACGGCATGACGAGGACGGAGGCGGCCCGGAACCAGTCCGCGAGCTGTTCCTGGCCGACCGGCGGCCGGAACCGTACGACGTCCGCGATGCCGAGCCTGGCGGCCAGCTTCTGCAGCCCCTCCGGCTTGGCGAGCCCGCTGCCGCTGGGGCCGCCGACCACGGGGACGACGATGCGGGAGCGCAGCTCGGGGCGTTCGTCGAGCAGTACGGCCACCGCGCGCAGGAGGACGTCCGGGGCCTTCAGGGGCTGTATGCGGCCCGCGAACAGGGGGATCAGGGCGTCCTGCGGCAGGCCGAGGCGGGCCCGGGCGGCGGCGCGGCCGTCGGCGGGCCGGAAGCGGTCGAGGTTGACCCCGGGGTGCACGACGGCGACGCGGTCCGGGTCGGCGGCGTAGTGCCGGACGAGTTCGCCCGCCTCCTCGTCGGTGTTGGCGATCAGCCGGTCGGCGGCGGCCACGATCTGCGTCTCGCCGATCACGCGGGCGGCGGGCTCGGGGGTGTCGCCGTCGGCCAGGTTGGCGTTCTTGACCTTGGCCATGGTGTGCATGGCGTGCACCAGGGGGACGCCCCAGCGCTGGGCGGCGAGCCAGCCGACGTGGCCGGAGAGCCAGTAGTGCGAGTGCACGAGGTCGTAGTAGCCGGGGCGGTGACCGGCCCAGGCCTGCATCACGCCGTGCGTGAAGGCGCACAGCTGGGCCGGCAGCTCCTCCTTGGCGAGGCCTTCGTAGGGGCCCGCGTCGACGTGCCGGACCAGGACGCCGGGGGCCAGCTCGACCGTGGGCGGCAGGTCCCCGGCCGTGGCCCGGGTGAAGATCTCCACCTCGATGTTGATCGCGGCGAGCCGCTGGGCCAGCTCCACGATGTAGACGTTCATGCCGCCGGCGTCGCCGGTGCCGGGCTGGTGGAGCGGGGAGGTGTGCACGGAGAGCATGGCGACGCGGCGGGGCCTGCGGTGCAGCCGGAGGCGGGCGGCGGCCGCCGGGGAGCGCCGCCCGAGCCTGCTGACGTACTGGCTCACGTGGCGTTCCTCCTCGTCGCGGGCATGCCTGCCGGAGGGTCCACCTCGCCCTCCCAGGAACACAACAGCGAGCGGGTGCCCCCCATTTCCCGATCAATCGACTTTGCCCAATCATTACCTGGACCGGGAGTGCGTCTCGGGCGCGCTTACCCTCGTACGCATGAAAGCCCGCGCAGCGACCCGCCCCGTGGGAACGGTGACGCGCGGGACGACCAACCCCAACCGGCTGCGCCGGATGGACCGCTGGATCGCGGCCGTGCACGGCGGTGAGCTGCGGCGCGCCGAGGATCCGGTGGCGATCGACCTCGGTTACGGCGCGGCCCCCTGGACCGCCGTCGAACTGCTCGGCCGGCTGCGCGCGGCCGCTCCGCGCGCGCGTGTGGTCGGCGTCGAGATCGAGCCGGAGCGCGTGGCGGCGGCCAGGCCCTACGAACGCGACGGGCTGGCCTTCCGGCACGGCGGCTTCGAGATCCCGGTTCCCGGCCGCCCGATGCTCATCCGGGCGGCCAACGTGCTGCGGCAGTACGACGAGGCCGCGGTCGCCGCCGTGTGGGAGCGGCTGTGCGCGCGCCTCGCCCCGGCCGGCGGCGCCTCGCGCGGCGGGCTGCTGGTCGAGGGGACGTGCGACGAGATCGGGCGGCGGCACGTCTGGGTGGCGCTCGGCCCCGAAGGCCCGCGCACGGTCACCTTCGCCACCCGTCTCGGCTCCCTCGACCGCCCCTCCGACCTCGCCGAACGGCTGCCGAAGGCGCTGATCCACCGCAACGTCCCCGGCGAACCCGTGCACGCCTTCCTCCGCGACTTCGACCGCGCCTGGGACGCCGCGGCGCCCTACGCCTCCTACGGCGTCCGCCAGCGCTGGATCCGCGCGGTCCGGGACCTCGGCGCCGACTGGCCGGTGACGGATTCCGCGGCGCGCTGGCGGCAGGGCGAAGTGACGGTGACGTGGGCGGCGTTGGCGCCCGGCACCTGACAACTCCCCTACCGCCGAGCGGAGACGGAACGATCTCGGTGCGTCGTTCGTCACACGTGCAGGGAGATCGCCATAACGGGCGGCAGGCGGGGGAAATACGACTTCCGACGACCTCTGTCACTTTGCGCGCGGCCGTGGCACGATCCCTCAGGCGACCGTAAGTTACTGACGGTAAATCAGTTTGGGGGAAGACGTATGGGTACGGGAAAGCGCGGTCTGCTCACGGCCGCCCTGACCGTGGTCTGCGCGGTGACCGCCCTCGCGGCACCCGGCACGGCGTTCGCGGAGGCCGCCCGCACCCCCGCTCCGACGCCGAGCGGATCCCCCGCCGCCCCGACTCCCCCGCCGAACAAGGACCTTGAGAAGGTCCGCGAGCAGCTCGACGGCCTCTACCACGACGCGGCCGTCGCCACCGACGCCTACAACGCGGCCGAGGAGAAGGCGAAGCAGCAGTCCGCCGAGATCGTCTCGCTGGCCAAGAAGATCGTCGAGGGCCAGGAGAGGCTGAAGACGCTCAAGAACCAGGCGGGCGCCGCCGCCCGGTCCCAGTACCGCACCGGCGGACTGCCGCCCACCGCCCAGTTCCTGCTCAGCGCCGACCCCGGGCAGTTCCTGGACGGGGCCGGGCTGGTCCTGCAGGGCCAGCAGGCCACGAAGAAGCTGCTCGGCGAAATGACCCGCACCCAGCAGGAGTTGCGGGAGTACGCCGACGACGCCTCCGCCCAGTGGAAGAAGCTGGAGGCGGGCCGCAAGGCCAAGGCCGCCGCCAAGAAGAGGATCGAGCGGCAGATCGACGCGGCCGAGAAGCTCGAGTCGAAGCTGAAGGAGAAGGAGAAGGAGCGGCTCGCCAAGCTGGAGGAGACGGCCGCTCTCAAGGCCCAGACCGCCTGGCTGGACACCGGCGTCCTGAAGGACACCGCCGGCAAGGCCTCCACCCGGGGCGAGAAGGCCGTGCGGTTCGCCACCGCCCAGCTCGGCAAGCCCTACGTGTGGGGGGCGGAGGGACCCGACTCCTTCGACTGCTCGGGTCTGACCTCGCAGGCCTGGGCGGCGGCCGGCCATCCCGTGCCGCGCACCTCGCAGGAGCAGTGGAGGCAACTGGCGCACGTCGACGTCAAGGACATGCGCCCCGGCGACCTCATCATCTACTTCGCCGACGCCAGCCATGTCGCGATGTACGTGGGGGACGGCGCGATCATCCACGCCCCGCGCCCCGGCCGGACGGTGACGGTCGCGGGCGCCGGCTCGATGCCCATCCTGGGTGTCGTACGCCCGGACGCGTGAGGCACGTCGCATGGCGTCATGTCCCCGGTGACGCAGGTCATGTGACCCACCGCACCCCCCGCCCGGGCCCGAGTGAGCTTCGTCATCCCCGCCGGGGTGTCGGCCTGTCCAACTGCGGTACGGAAAGCGGCATATGACGGGGGTCTGCACGGGAGCGACGCGGCTCACACCATTCCATCGGGGCGGGCTATGCCGCTATGGTCACCCGTCGGTGGGTCGAGACCCCTCGACGCCGCCGTGCCCTCGGGGGGAGGGAAGGAACCCGACAAGATGCCCGTACCCGTACCGCGGCAGAGAGCGATCCCGGCCGTGGAGTGTGGTCAGGCGCAGGCCGCCCCCGCAGTCGGCGGCCCCCTCAAGGAAGAGGCCCACCGCGACGCCACGCCCACGAACAACACCGGCACCCCTCTGACCCTGCTGCTGATCGAGAACGACCCGGCCGGTTCGCCGATCGTGCCCGCCATGCTCGACTCGGCCGGCAAGCCCATCCGCGTCCGCACCGCCCGCAACCTCACCGAGGCCGAGCGGCTGCTCACCGACGACGTCCACTGCATCCTGCTGGACCTCGCGCTCCCGGCCCCGGGAGGCACCGGCACGGACGACGAGCTGGCCGTGCTCAAGCACGTGCTGCGGCTCGCGCCCCGGCACGCCGTGCTCGCGCTGACCGCCTCCGCGGACGCCGAGCGCGGCGCCGAAGCCGTGCGCGTCGGCGCGCAGGACTACCTCTTCCGGGACGAGCTGGACGGCCGTCTGCTCAGCCGCGCCATCCGCTACGCGGTGGAGCGGAAGCGATCCGACTCCGCCGAGCGACGGCTGGCCGAGGGCCGGCTGCGCGCGCAGGAGAACCGCCGTCTGGAGCGCGGCCTGCTGCCCACCCCGCTGCTGGAGGGCTCCTCGCTGCGCTTCGCCGCGCGCTACCGCCCCGGCCGCTCCCGGGCCCTGCTCGGCGGCGACTTCTACGACGCCGTCCGCACCCCGGACGGCACGGTGCACGCCATGATCGGCGACGTCTGCGGCCACGGCCCCGACGAGGCCGCGCTCGGCGTGGAGCTGCGCATCGCCTGGCGGGCGCTGACCCTGGCCGGGCTGTGCGGGGACGAGCTGCTGAGCACGCTGCAGGAGGTGCTGGAGCACGAGCGCGCCGACGAGGAGATCTTCGCGACGCTGTGCACGGTGGACATAGCACCCGACGGCCGCCGCGCGGGCCTGTGCCTGGCCGGCCATCCGGCGCCGCTGATCGCCCGCCCCGGGCGGCCCGCGCGCCTGCTGCCGTACGACAACAACGGCCCCGCCCTCGGTCTGCTGCCGGGCGCCCGCTGGCCGCGCATGCAGGTGGAGCTGGGCGCCGAGTGGAGCCTGATGCTCTACACCGACGGTCTGATCGAAGGCCGGGTCGGTGCGGGCGGGGAGCGGCTCGGCCAGGACGGCATGGTGGAGATGATCCGCCGCCAGCTGTCCGAGGGGCTGCGGGGCGAGGCGCTGCTGCGGTCCGCGGTGCACGAGGTACGCGACCTCAACGGCGGTGAGCTGACCGACGACGTGGCGGTCGTCCTGCTGGACCGGACACCGTAGGGCCGCACGGCGCCCTTCGCGGCACGGGGCCCCCTCGCCGACATCGGGTGCGGGGCCGTCCCGGCGGCGCGGGGCCGCCTCGCGTGGAGCCGCCTCGCCGACGCCGGGTGCGGGGCCGTCCCGGCGGCGCGGGGCCGCCTCGCGTGGAGCCGTCTCGCCGACGCCGGGTGCGGGACCGTCTGGCGCGCGGGGCCGCCTCGCCGACATTAGGTGCGGGGCCATCGTGGCGGCGTGGAGCCGCCTCGCGTGGAGCCGCCTCGCCGACGCCGGGTGCGGGACCGTCCCGGCGGCGCGGGCCCCCTCGCCGACATCGGGTGCGGGGCCGTCCCGGCGGCGCGGGCCCCCTCGCCGACATCGGGTGCGGGGCCGTCCTGGCGGCGTGGAGCCGTCTCGCCGACGCCGGGTGCGGGGCCGTCGTGGCCGCTCGCGCAGTTTCCCGCGCCCCTGCCGGGCGCTTACCCGGCAGGTCCTCCCAGGGGGTCAGCGGCCGCCGTTGTACGGGCCGTACGGCCCGTCGCTGCTGCTCCCGCCGCGACGGCGGCCCCAGCCGCGGCCGCCGGAGACCTGCTGGAGCGCGGGGCGGACGTCCACGAAGAAGACGATCGTGGCCACCAAGCCCGCCAGCTGCAGGAACAGCATCGGCACAAACAGGTTCACCGCGACCGCGATCCCCAGGATGATCAGCCAGAAGCCCTTGTTCTGCTTGTCGGCGGCGCGGTACGCGTCCTCGCGGAACAGGGCGGCCATCACGAACGCCACCACGGCCATGGCCAGCATGGCGGTGAAGATCAGCCACATCACGCCGCCGAATGCCGTCATCAGCACTATGCCCACCACCTGGGTCGAGTCGTCAGTACAGCCACCGTACCCGGACAACGGGCCGGGCATCCCGAAGGTGCCCGGCCCGTTCAGGCCTCTCGGCCGTGGCCTCTCGGCCGCGATCACTCGCCCGTCATCACTCGGTCATGGTCGCCGGCCGTGATCACTCGGCCGATGGTCACTTGGCCGGCGGGGGCGTCTTCTTCGTGGTGGCGCTCTTGCGCGGAGCCGGCGCCTTCTTCGCCTCGGCCTTCCCCTCCGCGGCGGCCTCGGCCGTGGCCGGCTTCGGCTCGTCCCGGACCTGAACCGGCTCGGGCTTGCCCTCGACGGCGATGGCCAGGTCCTCGATCTCCTCGGCGGCCTCGCCGCGCCAGGTCTTCACGGCCTGCTCGCCGTGCTCGGCGACCTTCTCGTAGGCCTCACGGGCCCGGACGGCGTACTCGGCGGCCACGCCGACCCCGCGCAGGGCGAGGTCCTGGGCGCTCTCGCCGAGCTTCTTCAGGTCCACGTCGAGGGTGCCGATGAACTCGTTGACCTTGGTCTGCAGGTTCTCCTGCGCCTCCTTGGCCCGGGCCGCGGCCTTCTCCTGCACGGCCTTGGGGTCGGTGTTGCGCACGGCCTCGATGCGGGCCGGGGCCTCCGTGCGCAGCTGGTCGACCAGGCCGGGCACCTTCTTGGCCTGCTGGATCGCCAGGTCGGCGGTGCCGGCGGCGAAGTAGAGCGGCTTCGGGTCGCTGAGGGTCTTGCGCAGGTCGTCGGTGATGGCCATGGTGATGGTCCTCCCGGATTCGCGTTCGGCTGAGGTGGTGTGGTCCGCGGTGTGACGTCCGTAAGCCCTGTCCGGCGTCACCCGGCCGTCCGCCGCGGACCGGCGTCATCGCTCGCGTCGGCCGTGCGGGTGCCGCGCACGGCGGTGTCGCCCGGGCCCATGTCCGTGATCCCCGCGCCGTTCTCGTCCTCGTATGCGGAGCTCTCGCCGGTCCCGAAGCCGATCCCGAGTCCGTTCTCTTTCCTGAAGGACTCGTAGATCTGCAGCAGCACCTGCTTCTGGCGCTCGTTGAGCGAGGGGTCGGCGAGGATGACGGCGCGCGTCTCCACGTCGTCGCGGTCCCGCTCGGCGTCGAGGATCCCGGCGCGGACGTACAACGTCTCGGCGGAGATGCGCAGGGCCTTGGCGACCTGCTGGAGCACCTCCGCGCTGGGCTTGCGCAGCCCGCGCTCGATCTGGCTCAGGTACGGATTGGACACCCCGGCGGCATCGGCGAGCTGCCGCAGCGACAGCTGGGCGTTCCGCCGCTGTTCGCGCAGGTACTCACCGAGATTGCCGACGTTCAGCGATGCCATGCCTCCACCTTGCCCCACTCTCGCTAACAATTGCAAGCACCTGCTTGCAATAGTGTGTCGAAGCGGAACGCGAGGCACGGGGATCCGGCCAGGTGTCTGTCCGTTCTCAGTAGATGTGGCGAGTCCCAGCGCTTCTGGCGAACGACTTGGCGGAGTCTGTCGGGTTCTCTTTGCGTAGCGCTCTGAGCGGCTGTCCGCTCTCGTTCCAGTGGCTGGTCAGAGCCCCTGTGGATCAAAATCCAAGTGCGTATGAGCTGGTTCGCACTCGTATACTCGTGCGAGCTCATGGAGGGGGAGGTGGAGACAGTGAAGCTTGCCGAGGCACTGGCAGAACGTGCGGAAGCGACGCGCCGTGTAGAACAGCTGCGAGCGCGCGTCGTCAGCAGTGCGCGGTACCAGGAGGGGGAGACGCCCGCCGAGGATGCCGCCCAGTTGCTGGCTGAGGCCGGTGAGGTGCTGAACGCTCTGGAAACGTTGATCCGGCGGATCAACCGGACCAATGCCACCGTGGAGATGGGTTCGGACGGCACGCTCACCGATGCCCTCGCACGCCGGGACGTCCTGCGGTTGCGTCACTCCGTGGTCACCGCGGCGGCGGACGCGGCGGCGGGTAGCGGCGAGCGGGGATACGGCCGACAGCTTCGGTCCGAGCTGATGATGCTTTCCGCGCTTCCGGTGGCGGAACTGCGCGGTCAGGCGGATGTTCTCGCGCGGGAGATCCGCGAGGTCGATATACGGATCCAGCGTACGAACTGGGAGGCGGATCTGCTGGACTGAGTAGTCCAGCAGGCGGGGACGATGTGGAGCAGGTAGCAGCTTCGGAGGCGTGCACACACCGAGGGCCGGCGGTTTTCCAGCCCACTCCTGGCGCGTGAAGAGCAACGCGGGGGTTCGACTCCCCATCAACAGTGCAGCTCAGCACGGCGTACAGGTAAAGGTGCACATCGCACAGCACATCACCACGTGCAGATCCGAAGCGGTGAGGGCGGGTTCGGGGCTTTCCACATCGCAACACCATGGACAACGGCGATCCGAGCGCAACGGGGGCGTGCGAATGGCTGATCCGTACATCACTCTCAACGAGCTCGCCCAGGAGCTTCGGCCGATGTCACAGGGCATCGAGTGGTTCGAGAGCCTCTCCGCTGAAGAGCAGTCCAACACCTTGCGCCTCCTGTCACATTTCTGCATTCAGGCCCGCGCCACCGCAGAGGACGGCCCGGAAAGTATCCGACGCGCCGGACTTCGCGCCACGCACACACCGGCAGTTCTGATCACACGAGGGCGGATCGATCAGCAACTCGGAAAGATCGCCAGTCTCACCCCGCACGACGAGCGCCTCAAGTCATTCCGGCTACTGATCGCGGTGCTGGCCGTCGCCGACGAACGCCGCCGAGAGCGCTTCTGCTCCGACGGTTGCGGCCACGCGTGGCATCGCCTGTCTGTCCACACCCCCGAAGCCTCGGCCTGATCCCTCGCGCTTTCGCGCCTACCGGACCAGTGGCCGGAGGGGAAACATCGCGCTCAGTCTCGGCAGTTTGCGCATCGCCTCGTCTTCGCATCGCACGTCCCACTGCTCGCCGCGCGGCCCTCGATTGCCGCCTACAGCGCCCTCCGCGGCTTCGACGGCTTCATAGAATGCGTCGCCGCAGTCGTCATCCGCGCGGGTGAGTAGTCCATACGCCTCCATGGCGACGTAGTCGAGAGACTCCCACTCCGGCCAGTCGTCGTTCCAGAGCTCCCGAGGGCGACCCACCAGGCACTGAACCTCTGGGGTGTCGGCCAGAGAGTCGGGATCGATCACTGCCCGCACGAAGGCTTCCCGACCGATCCCCACCATCCACAGGCCGAAGTAGCAGAATCCGTCGTCCGAACACCAGCCGCCGAAGATCCGCTCCGCAGCAGCCCAGAGATCCCAGGTGAAGGCTTCGTGCGTCACTTCGTCCAGGCGAACCTGGAATTGCACGATCTCTGTCAGCGGCCTCCGCGACAACTCGTCACGCAACCACGTCAGCCGTTCGTCCCGGCCCCGCGTCTGCCGTCGGCACTCTTCGATGAGCTTCCAGAAGGAATCGGTGTCCACGGCGGCACTGTGCCAGGCACCTCTGACACCGCAGGGGCGGCGAACTATGTTCGAGCAGTGGAGAACACTGAGCTCATCATCAAGCTCACCTCTGATGAAGCGCTGGTCCTGTCGGACCGGCTGGAGCGAGTGCAGATGACGGACCTCAGCCGTCTCGTCGACGACGAGGCGGTCTGGGCGCCCATTCATAGGCTGGCCGGAACGCTCGACAAGTCCCTGCCTGGGATCTTCGCAGCTGACTATGGCGAACGTCTGGACGCGGCGCGTCGCAGGCTTCGACCCGCCTCAGACGATCTCGCCAGTGATCATGAAGACTCTGACTGAGCTGGCTCGCAGCATCACTCACATGAGGGGTTTCAGCCCAAAACTTCTGGTGGATTCCCATTGATTCTGGACAGTGAAGTCCATGGGGTTGGGTGGGACGAGTGATACGGCACCGCTGGACGTGGGCGGATTCGAGGTCGGTTGGCGGGATGCCAAAGGTGAACTCAGCTCGCCGCGCCCTCACCCGACTGTCGGCCCGCGCTCTGCGGGGAGACCGCCGCGCCGGACGGTGCCTCCCCGCCGGTGGACAGGGTGCGTACCTGCGGCGAGAGCAGGGCCGCCGCGGTGGCCAGGACGATCAGGGCGGCACAGCCGGCCAGGGCCACGCCGGTACCCACGGCCGCGGCGATCGGGCCTGCGACAACCAGCCCGAGCGGGGCGAAGGCCAGGGAACCGAACCAGTCGTACGCACTCACGCGGGACAGGACCCGCTCCGGGATCTCCCGCTGGATGGTGGTGGCCCACAGCACGCCGAAGACGTCACTCGCGATCCCGGCCCCGAACATGGCTGCGGCGGTCAGCCACACGGGGGCCTCGGCGCTCAGCAGAGCGATCGGCACGGCGGCCGGAAACGTGCACAGCACGGCCACCAGAACGGGACGGTTCACCCGCACACGGGCGGCCAGTCCCGCACCGGCGACGGTCCCCACAGCCTGTGCCGCCACGATGACCGACCACGCCCGCGCCCCGCCGAGGTGCTGCTCGGCCGTCAGGGGCCCGAGCACCCCGGCGTTGGCGTTGAGCGCGGCCACGACGACCGCGTACTGGGCGACGACGACCCACAGCCACTGCCGGGAAGCGAACTCCCGCCACCCCTCTCGCAGGTCGGTCCAACCCGACGCCTTCTCGCGCGGCCGCGCGGCCACCCGCAGTCGGGCCGTCAGCGCCGCGCTGACGACGAAGGACGCCGCGTTGAGCGCGAGTGCCCAGCCGGCGCCCACCAGCGCCACGGTGACCCCGGACAGCGCCAGGCCGAGCAGCAGGGAGCTGTTGGTGCCGACCCTCAGCAGCCCGTTGGCCCGCTGCAAGCGGTCCGCAGGCACGATCAGGGGTACGAGGCCGTCCATCGCGGGGGCGAACAGAGCCGTCGCCGTTCCGGCCGCCACCGCGGACAGGCACATCGCCGCCAGCGGTGCATGGCCGGTCAGCACCATGGCGGCCAGCCCCGCGTAGGACCCGGCCCCCAGCACATCGGCCAGGACCATCAGTCCCGACCGTGGGATGCGGTCCGCGATCACCCCGCCCACCAGGACGAACACCAGCTGAGGCAACGCCTGGCAGGCCAGCACCAGGGACAACCGGCCCGCATCGGCTCCCGGCAGAGCAAGCACGGCGAACGCCAGCGCCACCCGCGCAAAGCCGTTGCCCAGAACGGAGACGACCCGTGCGCAGACCAGCAGGACGAACTGCCCATCGCGCCACAGCGGCGCTCCGACCGAAGAAGCCGTCACTGTCCGGCACCCTACGGCGGCCCGGGTCGACGTACAGCCTGAACCGGCCACTCGGGACGAAGCTCTTCCGCACGCCGAACCCCGCCCCCGGCGGGACTCGTCCCGGGCGAGGCATCGATCAGCGCGTGATGCAGAAGGGATGCCCGGCGGGGTCGGTGAGGACCCGCGCCTTGTCCCCGCGCGGCTGGTGATCCGGCTTGCCCGCACCCAGTTCCAGCAGCCGGGCCTCGGCCTCGTCCAGGCTCTCCGTGACCTTGAAGCAGAGGTGAAGCTGCTGGGGAACGGTCTGGCCGGGCCAACTCGGAGCCCGGTAGTCCTCGACCCGCTGGAAGCCGATGAAGAGTCCGTCCTCGCGGTGGAGACCGGCGAACTCGCCGTCCGACTTCGGGTGTGGTGCGAAGCCGGCGGCCTGCTGATAGAACGCCGCCAGAGCCAGCGGATCTGGGCAATCGAGGGTGATCGCGACAAGTTCCATCCGCAGGGGCATGAGATCTCCGACCGATCAGTGTCTTCCGTGCACGCCGTGGAGGCGGCTGCCCGCCGTCGAGCGGGGCGGGGAGGGCCCCTTCGTTCCGCTCAGCCGTAAGCACAGCAGGTCAGCACCCCGCCATGCCAACGGTTATCCGGGAGAGGACGACGGGGATCCGGTCAGGATTCGAGAAGCACCGGTGGCGGCGCAGCGGTTAGCGTGCTCGGAGCCGGACCCCGGAGATGGAGAGACGATGACCACGACCACGCGGACGGACGCGCCGGCGTCCACCCCGCACCGCGCCGACAGTCACGACCTGATCCGCGTGCACGGCGCCCGCGAGAACAATCTCAAGGACGTCAGCGTCGATATCCCCAAGCGCCGGCTGACGGTGTTCACCGGGGTCTCCGGCTCGGGCAAGAGCTCGCTCGTGTTCGACACCATCGCCGCGGAGTCGCAGCGGCTGATCAACGAGACCTACAGCGCCTTCGTCCAGGGCTTCATGCCCACGGTGGGGCGACCCGACGTCGACGTCCTGGAGGGGCTCACCACCGCGATCCTCGTGGACCAGCAGCGGATGGGCGCCGACCCCCGCTCCACCGTCGGCACCGCCACCGACGCCAACGCGATGCTGCGCATCCTCTTCAGCCGCCTCGGCACGCCGCACATCGGCTCGCCCAAGGCGTTCTCCTTCAACGTCGCCTCGATCAGCGGCGCGGGCGCGGTCACCGTGCAACGCGGCGGGCAGACGGTGAAGGAGCGGCGCGAGTTCAGCATCACCGGCGGCATGTGCCCGCGCTGCGAGGGGCGGGGCGCGGTCACCGACATCGACCTCACCCAGCTCTTCGACGACTCCAAGTCCCTCAACGAGGGCGCGCTCACCATCCCCGGCTACAAGTCCGGCGGCTGGAACCACCGCCTCTACACCGAGTCGGGCCTGTACGACCCGGACAAGCCGATCCGCTCGTACACCAAGAGGCAGCTGCACGACTTCCTGCACCGCGAGCCGACCAGGATGAAGATCGCGGGCATCAACATGACCTACGAGGGTCTCGTCCCGCGGATCCAGAAGTCGATGCTCGCCAAGGACCGGGAGGCGATGCAGCCGCACATCCGGGAGTTCGTGGACCGGGCGGTCACCTTCACCACCTGTCCCGAGTGCGCGGGCACCCGGCTGAGCGAGGCGGCCCGCTCGTCCAAGATCGACGGGCTCAGCATCGCCGACGCGTGCGCCATGCAGATCAGCGATCTGGCGGAGTGGGTGCGCGGGCTGGCCGAGCCGTCGGTGGCGCCGCTGCTGAAGGCGCTGGGCGAGACCCTCGACTCCTTCGTCGAGATCGGCCTCGGCTACCTCTCGCTGGACCGGCCCGCGGGCACCCTCTCGGGCGGCGAGGCCCAGCGCACCAAGATGATCCGCCACCTCGGCTCCTCGCTGACCGACGTCACCTACGTCTTCGACGAGCCCACCACCGGCCTGCACCCGCACGACATCCGGCGGATGAACGACCTGCTGCTGCGGCTGCGGGACAAGGGCAACACGGTGCTCGTCGTGGAGCACAAGCCGGAGGTCATCGCGATCGCCGACCACGTCGTCGACCTCGGCCCCCGCGCCGGCACGGAGGGCGGCACCGTCTGCTTCGAGGGCAGCGTCGAGGGGCTGCGGGCCGGCGGCACCCTCACCGGCCGCCATCTGGACGACCGGGCCGCCCTCAAGGAGACGGTACGGGCGCCGGCCGGCGCGCTGGAGATCCGCGGCGCGACGACGCACAACCTCCAGGGCGTCGACGTCGACATCCCGCTCGGCGTGCTCGTCGTCCTCACCGGCGTGGCCGGCTCCGGCAAGAGTTCGCTGGTCCACGGGTCGATCCCGGCCGGCGAGGGCGTGGTGTCCATCGACCAGACCCCGATCCGCGGCTCGCGCCGCAGCAACCCGGCGACGTACACCGGACTGCTGGAGCCGATCCGCAAGGCCTTCGCCAAGGCCAACGGCGTCAAGCCGGCGCTGTTCAGCGCCAACTCCGAGGGCGCCTGCCCCACCTGCAACGGCGCCGGTGTCGTCTACACCGACCTGGCGATGATGGCCGGCGTCGCCACCACGTGCGAGGAGTGCGAGGGCAAGCGGTTCGAGGCCTCGGTGCTGGAGTACCGCCTCGGCGGCCGGGACATCAGCGAGGTGCTGGCGATGCCGGTGTCCGAGGCCGAGGAGTTCTTCGGCGGCGGCGAGGCGCGCACCCCGGCCGCCCACCGGATCCTGCGGAACATGGCCGACGTGGGCCTCGGCTACCTCACCCTCGGCCAGCCGCTCACCACGCTGTCCGGCGGCGAGCGCCAGCGGCTGAAGCTGGCCACGCACATGGCCGAGAAGAGCGGTGTCTACGTCCTCGACGAGCCGACCACCGGCCTCCACCTCGCCGACGTCGAACAGCTGCTCGGCCTGCTCGACCGGCTCGTGGACTCCGGCAAGTCGGTGATCGTCGTCGAGCACCACCAGGCTGTCATGGCCCACGCCGACTGGATCATCGACCTCGGCCCCGGCGCCGGCCACGACGGCGGCCGGGTCGTCTTCGAGGGCACCCCCGCCGACCTCGTCGCCGCCCGCTCCACCCTCACCGGCGAACACCTCGCGGACTACGTCGGCGCCTGACGCCGCGGCGGGCTCAGCGGCCCGCCGCCGTCAGCCACTCCCGCAGCACCTCGAAGTCGGCCTCCGTGAGCCCGTACCGGTGGTCGACCCGGTGCAGCAGGGCCGGCCCGTGGTGGTGGACGGCGGTCCAGGCACGGTCGGCCTCGGTGATCTCGTCGTCCACCCAGACGAAGGGGCGGTCCGCCGCCCAGGCGACCAGCGGCCGGGTCTTCCAGTGCAGCAGGCCGGGCGGCTCGTCCTCGTCCGGCCACTGCACGACCGGCAGCCGCGGCAGGCCGAGCCAGGGCCCCAGGCAGGAGTTGGCGTCGTCCATCCAGGTGGTGGCCCACACCAGTTCGCAGCCCAGCGCGGCGAGCCGGGGGCCGAGCGCGGGGTCGACGCGGCTCAGCAGCGGGTGCGTGGCCGTGGCGGCCGGCGGCCCCGCGAACTCCGGGTAGGCGCGGTCCGCCGCCCCGTACGGGATGAGCGGGCCGTCGACGTCGAGGAAGAGCAGCATCACCGACCAGGATCGGCCATGGAGGACGTTCCCGTCGATGCGCGGTGCGGGTCCACCCCGGCCGGGTCCCGGGGCCCCCGGCCTGCCGGCGGCCGAGGAGAGCGGCCGAGGAGGACCGCCGCGGCGCGAGGTCAGAACGGCAGGGGGCGGGCGTGTACGACGTCCAGCCGGGACACCGCCCGGGTCAGCACGACGTACAGGCGGTGGGCGCCGCGCTGCTCGGCCTCGGCGACGGCGGCCGGTTCCACGGCGATCACGTGGTCGTACTCCAGGCCCTTGACCAGGCTCGCCGGGACGACGGTCAGACGGGCGCCGGCGGTGTCCGGGCCGGCCGCCTCGATGCCGGCCGCGGCGAGCGCCTCCCGTACGCCGGCCACGTCCGCGTCCGCCGCGACGACCCCGACCGACCCCTCCCCGGTGAGGGCGTGCAGCACGGCGGTCACGGTCGTGCCGAGGACGTCGCCGGTCGGACGGAGGGTCAACTCCCCGTCGGTGCGCAGCGACCGGGCCGCGGGGACGGTCACGCCGAGGCGGGCGAGCAGCCGGTTCGCCGGTTCGAGGACCGCCGCCGGCACCCGGAACCCGGTGGTCAGCAGAACCACCGCCGCGTCCGGCTTGCCGAGGTGGCGCAACTGGACGGCCCAGTCCCGGGCGGCCCACGGGGTGGTGCCCTGGGCCAGGTCGCCGAGGACGGTCAGCGAGCCGAAGACGGCCCGGCGGGCGATCGCCCGGCACTCCATCGGCGACAGGTCCTGCGCCTCGTCGACCACGATGTGGCCGTAGCCCTCGGGATGTTCGATCAGTCCGGACAGCTCGTCGAGGAGGACGAGGTCGGCGGGCGACCAGCGGGCGGACCTGTGGGAGCGCGGCGGACGCGGCCACAGCAGCGCGGCCCGCTCGTCCGGGTCGAGCAGTCCGTCGGCCGCCCGGTCCAGCACCGTGCCGTCGGTGAGGAGTTCGGCCAGCACCTCCTCGGGGCGGACCTTCGGCCACACGGCGTCGAGTCGCGCGGTGAGCGGCCGGGACCGCTCGACGCGGCGGACCCAGGAGGCCGGCCGGAGCCCGGAGCGCCGCTCGGCCTGCTCCCGTAGCCGCCGTACCACCCGGGTGCGCACCCGCTCGCGGCCGACGGCGTACGGCGGCTCCTCTGCGCGCACCCGCTCGACGATGCGGGCCAGTTCACCGGCGGTCACGCGCCACCGGTAGGACCCCTCCGGCACGGCGAGGTCGGCCACGCCTTCGGCGCTCACGCGCGCGTACAGCGCCCGGCGCAGCACCTCGGCCATCCGGGCGTCGTGCTTGACGGCCGCCGTGGGGGCGGGGTCGGCGCCGGTGGCCGGCCCGCGGGCGACCTCGCCCAGGAGGGTGGTCTGGCGGACGCCCGACTCGCCGAGGGCGGGGAGCACCTCGGCGATGTGGCCGAGGAAGGTCCGGTTGGGGCCGAGGATGAGCAGGCCGGAGCGCTGGAGCCGCTTGGGGTGGGTGTAGAGCAGGTAGGCGGCGCGGTGCAGGCCGACGGCGGACTTGCCGGTGCCGGGGGCGCCCTGCACACAGAGGGAGTCGGTGAGGTCCGCCCGCACCAGGTCGTCCTGTTCGGGCTGGATGGTGGCGGCGATGTCCCGCATGGGCCCGACCCGGGGCCGCTCGATCTCGCGGGCGACGATGTCGCTGGTCCGCGACTCGCCCCGGCCCAGGTGCTCGTCCTCGAGGCCGGTGAGGTCGGCCGAGTCGCCCCGGCTGCCCGGCGCCCAGCCGAACCGGCGCCGGGTGGCGACGCCCTGCGGGTCGCGGGCGCTCGCCTGGTAGAAGGCGCGGGAGACCGGGGCCCGCCAGTCGACCACGAGGGGCGGGGCGGTCGGTTCCTCGGTGATCCGCATCCGCCCGACGTGGTAGTGCTGCCCGCCGTGCCCGGGGGCGTCGGCGGCGAAGTCGAGGCGGCCGAAGAACAGCGGTCCGGGCGGCAGTTCGCGCATGGCCTTGGCCCGGCTGCGCAACCGGTACCCCAGGACCTCGGCGTCGGCACCGGACGCGGAGACGTCCTCGCCGGCGACGATCTGTTCGGCGGCGCCCTCGACCATGGCGGCGAGGGCGGCGCGGCACCTGTCGTGGTGGACGCGCTCGGCGTGCAGGGTCTCCTCGGGGGCGGGGTGGAGTGACGTCATGGGCCCACCCTACGGGAAAACATGTAACCGAGTTAAGTTTTTAACCGAGCCTCACTCGCGTGATCCGCCGCCGAGCCGGTCCGGAAGCGTCGCCGCCAGCCGCGCGAACGCCCGCTCCGCCGCCCGCTCGGCGTCCGGCGCCACCTCGCCGACACCCTCCCCCGCCGCGATCCGCCGCCAGTTGTCCTCGGCGAGGATCCGCTGGACGGCGATGATCTGCCCCGCCGCCAGCCGGGCTTCGAGGTCTCCGCCCAGCGCCGCCGCCAGCGCCGCCTCCGAGCGCCGCAGATGGCCGTACGCCCGCGCCACCAGGGACGGGGTGCCGTAGAGCAGGGTGTGGAAGGCGAGCACCTGGGGGTGGTCGTTCAGCCCGGTGACCGGATCGCGCCGGCGCAGGCCGTCGAGGAAGTTCCGGCGCAGCGCGTCCACGGGGTCGTCCGCCGCCGCGGCCACCCGCGCGGCCTCCGTCTCGTGGTCGGCGATCCGGTGCAGGACGAGGTCCTCCTTGGCCGGGAAGTACCGGAAGAGGGTCGGCTTGGAGATCCCCGCCGCGGCGGCGACCTCCGCGACCGACACCGCGTCGAAGCCCCGCTCCAGGAACAGCCGCACGGCGATGTCCGACACGTCCTGGTACATCCGCTGTCTCTTGCGCTCGCGCAGCCCCATCTCTTCCATGGGGGGAGCCTACGCAGCGCCCCGCGGCACCTCAGTCACCGGCATGCGGCGCGGGAACCGGATCGGGCAGGGGGCGGGCGAGTTCCCACAGGGTGTGGAAGAGCTCACGGCGGTCGCTGACGGTGTCCGCCGCCCTCTGCCCGTCGTCCGAGTGCCACCGGGTGAGCAGCCGCCGGTCGTCCATCACCAGGTCCAGCACCTTCCTGGGCACCGTGGTCCGGTTCTGCCGGTCCGCGGTCTTCTTCGCCGCGTAGGGAGCCTCGACGAGGCGGTCGTCGTTGATCAGGTAGAGATTGAGCACTGGGGACATGTGGAGCACGCGGACCTCGAATTCCAGCCTGCCGAGACCATCGGCCGCCATCGTGATCTTCGCGTCCTGCAGGTGGTTCCGGGAGTTGACGACCTTGCGCTTCAGGACGGCACGGAACGCGGGCGCATCGGCGGCCTTGCCGTCCAGCACCCGTCCGGGCAGCTCGATCTGCCGGTCGAGGTCGGGCACGAGGTAGCGGACGGTCACCACGCGCCGGGTGCTGGCCGGCAGCTCCTCCAGGGCCTTCTTGAGCCGGAACGCCGTGTTCTCCCCGGTGAACCCCATGACATACAGCTTGACCTCGTCCTTGCCCTCCAGCTCCCTCTTGATCTCCGCCAGCAGCTGTTCCCTGGTGATGTGCGCGCCGGACGCCGCACGCTGCGCCGAACCCAGCTCCGCGATCCGCTCCCCGAGCACCCTGATGCCGTCCCGCAGGTGCTCCGTGACCTCCCGCTGGGTCTCGTGGGCCGCGTTCAGCCGCTGCACCTCGGCGTACAGCAGGAAACCGACCAGGCTCAGCAAAGCCCCGCCGACATAGACGTTGTCCTGCAGCGCGTCGCCCACCGGCCGCACGAACTGGGCGACGACGTTCAAGCCGAACACGGCCAGCAGTACGGTCTTCGACACCGTGCCCTCGGCCCGCGCCCAGCCGGCCGCCACCCTGCTTCTCAGCGTTCTTTCCGCCACCGAATTCCCCCCGTTGGCAGGCGCGTTGCACCGGTACCGTTCATGGTGCCCGGTCACGGTCCGCTCAGGAAGAGGGGCGCACCGGCCCGGCTCGGCGCGGGATCCGCTCCAGCAGCCGGTCGTACGACGCGAGCACGACCTTCGCGCCGGCGTCGCGCATGCGCTGCCGCTTCGTCGGGTTGCGTCCGATGCCGACGAAGCGGACGCCAGCCCGCTCCGCCGCCAGGGCGTCCATGGGGGTGTCCCCGATCATCACCGCCTCCTCGGCCGGCAGGCCTAGGTCCCACAGGGCACGGTGGAGGACGTCGGGGTGCGGCTTCATCAGGTCGGGGTCTGCGGCGCGGCCGTGCACGGCCTCGAAACTGTCGCGCAGGTCCCTGTCGCGCAGGTAGTCGTCCGCCGCCGCGGCAGCGTTGTTCGTGACGACGGCGAGCCGGGTGCCCCGCCCGGCCAGCCACGTCACGAACTCCGCCGCGCCGGGTGTGGGCACCGCGTACCGTGCGGCGTCCCGCTCACCCTCGGTGAGCTGCTTGTCCAACTGCGCCACCAGGTCGCCCACGTCGCGGTCCCGGCGGGCGCGGTGCACGGCACGCAGCACCACGTGCGGATCCTTGTCGGTCCGTTCGTCCGCGGCGAGGGCGTCCAGCAGGCCGGCGGCCTCCACGGTGGCGCGCAGGGCGACGGCCAGCGGCTTGGAGCTGTCGTCGGGGAACAGCCGACACAGCGGGCCGTCGAAGTCGAACAACGCGCAGCGCGGGCCCGCCCCTGCGCCCAGCAGCTCCCACGCCTCCTCGACGTCGGCGTCGTCGTACTCAGCAGTCATGCCGTTCCACCCGCTCCTCGGATCGGTCACCCGCGCCGGGGACCCCGGACCAGCCTCGGCGGCTCGGGTGACCGGGGCAAGGTCCGACACACCGGCCGGCCGCCTAGGGCCTACCGTACGTGCCGCCAGGACGGCGGAGCAGTGCCAGCAGCGGCTCCAGGGACCGTACGACGTATTCGGCGCCCGCAGCACGCAGACGCTTTTCCTGGCTCTCGTTCCGCGCGTACCCCAAGAACGGCACTCCGGCCTCCCGGGCAGCGGCCATGTCCGAGACGGCGTCACCGATCGCCAGAGCCGCGGCGGGGGCGGCCCTCATGGCGGCCAGAGCCCGGTTGAGGCAGTGGGGGTGCGGCTTGAGGTGATGCAGGTGCTCGGTACGGCCGTACAGGTGGGGGGCGAAGCAGCCGGTGAGGCCCCGGGTCTCCAGGTAGCTGCGGGCTGCCCGGGGCGAGTTGTTGGTGGTGACGGCGAGCTGGGCGCCGACGGCGGTCCAGGTGCGGATCAGCGGGTCGGCGTAGGCGGTGGGCAGTGCGGAGGCGACGGCCCGCAGTTCCTCCTGGGTGAGCCGTTCCTCCAGCTCGGTGACGAGGTCGCTGCCCGGGTGGCGGCGCCCCACGGCGCGCAGGACCACCTGCGGGTCCAGCGTCTCGCGCTCGGTGTCGGTGAGCAGTCCCCGCAGCCCGCGCAGCTCCAGCCACTCCACCAGCTCCGCTGCCACCCGTTCCGCCTTGTGTCCGGCGAAGAGGCGGCAGATCGGCCCGTCGAAGTCCCACAGCACGACCCGGGCACGGGTGATCAGTTCCCGTATCTCCTCGATCTCTTCGGCGTCGGGGGTCGCATCAGAAGTCGCATCAGAAGTCACTAGGAGAGTGTCAGGTCCGTGGTGATGGTTTCCCAGAGGGCATCGAACCACTTCTGCGATTGCTCCACGAACGCGGCGTCACGCTGCCCGGCCCGCCGCTCGAAGGAGAAGAGGAGGGATTCGGAGCCGAGGGTGTCGTACATCTCCAGCACGCCGCTCTCGGTGGGCTCCTCGCGGCGCGTGACCATGTAGTACGCGTACAGCGCCTCCACCCCGTTGAGCAGGTACAGCTTGGCCGGCGGGGTGAACGGCAGGGCCCGGAAGGTGACGTGGACGTCGATGTCGTGGGTGCCGCGCAGCGCCTGGAGGTTGTACTGGAGCACCTGGCCCTGGGCGTTGCGCATCGCCAGCCAGCGCTGGTGCACGGCGTCGTCGTCGCTCCCGGCGTCCACCGAGACCGGGAAGGCGAGGTTGATGTCCCGGGACGGCAGCAGGATGCGCGCGTCGATCCGTTCGGGGCGGATGCGCCCCTCGTGGATGAGGCGCAGCGGCTCACCGAGGGCGGGCATCAGGCTCTGCGCGGTCAGGCAGACCGCGTCGATGCGCACGTGCGGCGCGGAGAAGGCCTCCGTCAGCCGGGGGGCGAGCGCCACCATCGTCGGCTGGGGCTCCTCGTGGGCGGGCTGCGGCCCGGCGACCCGTGGCGGACTGCCCTTGCTGACGTCGCTCAGCAGCCCGTCCTGCTGAAGCTCCCGCAGGGCCTGGCGTACGGCGCCGCGCTCCACGCCGAACTCCTCGGCCAGCTCGGCCTGGGTGGGCAGCCGGTCGCCCGCCCGCAGGGCACCGGTGCGGATGCGTGCGCGCAGGGTGTCGGCGATCTCCCGGGGCGTGAGCCTGCCGCCGCCGTTCGCTGCCACGTTCTCCTGGGTCACGACCAAACGCTACAACTTTGATCTATCTAGCGGGAGTTGCTCGCAAGTTGTTTATGCATGGAGACCAAGTAGGGACAACTCAGGTGTAGTTGGTTGCCAACTTCCCCAAGTTGGCCGAGCCTTTGCTTCCCCGCACGTCCTACCGGCAGACCGAAGGGGGATCACCGTGCCTGCCCTCGCCCTCCTCTCCGCCCTGTTCGTGATCGGCTTCGAGCAACTCGTCCAGTGGAGATACGGCGCCGCCGGCATCGTCGGCATGCTGCTGCTCTCCGTGGGCATCAAGGCCAAGAGCCCGGCGGTCAGCTCCGCCGGCGCCCTGCTGCTCGCCGGGCCCGCCCTATGACGCCAGGACCAGGTCCGAGCTGATCGTCTCCCACAGCGCGTCGAACCACAGCCGCGACTGCTCCACGAACGCCGCGTCCCGCTGCCCGGCCCGCCGCTCGAAGGCGAACAGCATCGACCGGGTGCCGTCGGCGTCGTACAGCTCCACGTGCTCGTGCTCGATCTCCCGTTCGCGGCGCCCGAGCGTGTAGTACGCGAACAGCGCCTCGGCCCCGTTGAGCAGGTACAGCTTGACGGGCGGGGTGAACGGCAGGGCCCGGAAGAGGACCCGTACGTCGATGCCGTGCGTGGTCCGCAGCGCCAGCAGGTTCTGCCGCAGCACCAGGCCCTGGGCGTTGCGCTGGGCCAGCCAGCGCCGGTGCAGCAGGCCGCCGTCGGCCGCGTCCACCGGCGTCGGGAACGCCAGTTCGATGTCCCGGCTCGGCAGCAGGACCCGCACGTCGATCTTGGCCGGTTTCAACTGCCCGGCATGGACCTGCCGCAGCGGCTCACCGATGGCCAGAGTGAGCGAGACGGAGGTCAGGCACAGCGCGTCGATGCGCACGTGCGGGGCGGCGAAGGAGGCCGCGATGCGCGGCGCGAGACCCGCCGTGGTGGGCTGCGGCGGCGCCGCGGGACCGGCCAGGGGACTCGCCTGCCCCGGAACCGCGGCCACGGTGGCCGGGCTGCCCTTGGAAACGCCGGTGAGCAGGTGCTCCGACTGAAGAATGCGCAAGGCCTGGCGGACGGCCCCGCGTTCGACTCCGAACTCGTCGGCCAGCCTGGCCTGGGTGGGCATGCGCTGGCCCGGCCGCAGCTCGCCGGACCTGATCCGGCTGCGCAGTTCGTCGGCGATCTCGCGGTGTGACCGGCGTGGCCGCTGTGACCTCGCCCGTCCACTGGCGGAGGCGTGCTCCGGGTCCACGGACAAACACTACAACTTCCCGCCATCTTCCGGCAGTTCACCGACAGCTGGCTATGAGACGGTTCCCAACGGAGATAAGTACAGTGAAGTTGGCTACCAACTCGTACAACCTGGTCAAGCCTTCCGATGGTTGGCCGACCGGGCTCCCTTCCGGAGGGGAGCCGGGAGCCCGGACAGGGGACGGCCACCGGAGCACACAGCCACAGCCCAGGACCGCACAGCCACAACTGAACAGCCGGCACAGCCACAACCGAACATCGGCAGCGCACAGCCACAACTGAACAGCTCGCTACGGATGAACAGTCAGCCCGTCACCGGCCGGAGGGAGCCTCAGAAGATGTCCGGGCACCACGGGCGCCCGGGCGAGCGGAACAGGGCGTCGGCCTTCCGGGCGGCGCCCTCTCGTTCTTCCTGGATCCGGCCGAGGGCGGCCAGCCGCAGCGCCGACTCGTCACCGAGCCACAGCCGGGCCAACTCGGCCGCCTCCAGGGTCAGATCGGCCCCCACCGTGCTCGTCGGCACGCAGGACGCCCCCTCGGGGGAGACCTCCAGCCGGAAACGCCCCCCGGCCGGCCCGGCGCCGTCAGCGCCGTCAGCGCCGTCGAGGATCTGGAGGACCAGCGCGCCCTCCACCTCGTACGTCCGCGCCTCAAGGGCCCGTACGACGTCCAGGATGCGCACCCACAGCCAGTCCGCGTGCTCGGTGACGCGGGCCGCGCGCGGGTTCGGCAGATGGAAGGGCAGCAGGTCGCCGGGGCCGCGCCAGCCGGTCTTGACCTTGGTGATCCAGTCGATCGAGCACAGGTACCGCCACAGGGCGCGGTCGGCCGCGGGGGTCGAGGCGATGAGCCAGTTCACCTCGGCGGTGTTCTGCGGCTGCTTGCCGTGCCAGCGGTCGTCGGACCGGTACGACACCAGGCCCTCGACCTCGCCGGAGGCCGAGCGGTAGGCGGCGTAGAACGGCTCGGTCCACTCGCCGAAGCGCACGGCCCCGGTGCTCGCCTCCCACCACAGGCCGTCCCGGCTGACCGCGCCCGGCTGAGCACGGCGGAACCGTTCGTACAGCTCGGGGCCCAGCTTGCGCACGTCCTCGCCGTCCACCAGGTCGATCCGGCCGCCGTCCGCGGGGCCGGACCAACGCGGGTCGAGGCCGGCCTGGGACACGTCGACGGTCCACTCGGTCGTCCAGGTCGCCGGCCCGAAGCCGTAGCGCCCGTAGATCGGGTACTCGGCGGCCACCAGGGTGGCCACGACGTCACCGCGTTCCCTCGCCGCGGCCAGGTCCTGGCGCATCATCCGGGTCAGCAGGCCCCGGCGGCGGTGCGTCGGGCTGACGGTGACGTTCGAGATCGCGTCCGCGGGCACCGGGGCACCGCCGACCGCGGTCAGTTCCTGGGCGAAGGAGCGGAAGGTGGCCACGCACCGGCCGCCGTCGTAGGCGCCCAGCCGGCGGCCCGGCAAGCGGCGCCGGACGTCCAGCTGCTCCGGCGCGAGGACCGGCGGCCGCAGGAACCCGGTGTTCAGGGCGCGCTGCCAGTCCTCGAAATCGGCATCCGTGACGGTTCGGACCTCAGTCATGGAGACACGGTAGGCGGACGGCCGCAACGTGTCGCCCGCATTTGTGACGCCCCCGCCGCCAGGGCACGCGGCACCCCGCCCGACGACCCACGACACCCCGCCTCGCCTGTCCCGGCACTCTCACCGGACCTGGTGCCGGCACGCACACCGTGCCCGCTTCCGGCACCCTCACCGTGCCTTCCCCGGCAGCCTCGCCGTGCCCGCCTCCGGCACCCTCACCGCACCTTCCCCGGCACCCTCACCGCGCCTTCCCCGGCACCCTCACCGTGCCCGCCTCCGGCACCCTCACCGCGCCTTCCCCGGCACCCTCACCGTGCCCGCTTCCGGCGTGCTCCGCCGGGCCGTTCAGATCAGCAGGTCGTCCACCTGGGCCTCGCCCACCCGGTACCGGCGGGCGATCTCCCCGCTGCAGTCGTCGGTCGTGTGCTGCAGCCGCTGGCGGCGCCGGGAGACCTCCTGCTCGTAGCGGACCAGCCGGCCCATGGCGGTGCTCAGTTCCAGGTCCGTCCTGGCCTGGAGATCGGACAGCTCGACCTCGGCGAGCATCTCGGCGGCCAGCTGCCGGTACTCCTCGTTGTGCGGGGTGCCGAGCGTGACGTGGCGGGCCGAGGAGCGGTGCCGGGCCGGACCGTCCTGGAGGATCTCCGGGAGCCGGTCGACCACGGAGCCGTCCGCGGGTGCCGGTACGGCCGCCCGGCCGCGCCGGGACAACTCCGCCCGCAGGATGTCGATCCGGCCCTGCAGCAGCCGCCGTACGTAGCTGAGGTCCGCCTCGTCACGCTGGGCGTCGCGGCGCAGGGTGCGCAGTTCGGGAAGGCTCAGCCGGGCCAGTTCGGGCTCGGGAGGCTCCACGGGAAGCGTCGGACCGGCCGGGCCGTCGCCGCGCTGCGCGGGCGGCCGACAGGTCCCGTGCGTCCCCGGCCGCCCGCTGGTACTGGGTGTGCTCATGTGGTGGTGACCGTCCCCTCGACCGGCGTGTGGAAGCATCGTGCCACCCCAACCGGCCGCTATGTGACCGAGTGCCCCCGAACGGCCCCAGATGGGCGGTAAGAGATCCATTTTGGACCCCGTGTGGCCGTGTGCGGGACACCGGGCATGATGGTCCGCATGCGTGCGGTGGTGCAGAGGGTGGACGGCGCGAGCGTCGTCGTGGACGGCGAGACGGTGGGCGCGATCGAGGGCGAGGGCCTGTGCGTCCTCGTCGGGGTGGCCCATGAGGACACCAAGGAGAAGGCGGCCCAACTGGCCCGCAAACTGTGGTCGGTCCGGATGCTGCAGGACGAGAAGTCGTGCAGCGACATCGACGCCCCGCTGCTCGTGATCAGCCAGTTCACGCTGTACGGCGACGCCCGCAAGGGCCGTCGGCCCACCTGGAACGCGGCGGCCCCGGGTGACGTGGCCGAGCCACTGGTGAACGAGGTGGTGGCCCAGCTCCGAAGCCTCGGCGCAACCGTGGCAACAGGCCGCTTCGGCGCCAAGATGCGGGTGTCCCTGACGAACGACGGCCCGTTCACGGTCCTACTGGAAATCTGAACGCCCCCAAGGGGCGCGGGGAACGGCGCGACCAGCCACCACAACGCCGCACCCGAAGAACTCCAGAACGCCCCGAAAGGGGCGCGGGGAACGGCGCGACCAGCCACAGCGCGCCCGCGGCCGGACGGGCGCCCCAGCCACCACGGCGCTGCGACGGCCGCCCCGCGGAGCCTACGGCTCGACCACGACCTCCTGCGCCGCAGCCGTCTCACCGGCCAGCAACCTCGCGTCGGCCGGCACGTTCCGCTTCACCAGCGCCAGCGCCACCGGCCCCAGTTCGTGGTGCCGCACGGACGTCGTGACGAAACCGATCTTGCGGCCGTCCGCGCCCTCGTCCGCCAGGCGGATGTCCGTACCCGGCACCGGCAGGTGGACATCGCTGCCGTCCAGGTGCAGGAAGACCAACCGGCGGGGCGGCTTGCCCAGGTTCTGGACGCGGGCGACCGTCTCCTGGCCGCGGTAGCAGCCCTTCTGCAGATGCACCGCCGTACCGATCCAGCCCAGCTCGTGCGGGATCGTACGGTGATCGGTCTCGAAGCCGAGCCGCGGGCGGTGCTGCTCGACACGCAGCGCCTCGTAGGCCAGCAGACCGGCGGCCGGCCCGTGCTGGGCCGCGAAGGTCTCCAGGTCGGCGCGCGGCAGGAAGAGGTCACGGCCGTACGCCGTCTCACGGACGACGACGCCCTCGGGCGCCGCGGTGATCGAGCCGGCCGGCAGGTGGACGACCGCGATGTCGGCGGTGCGGTCGGCGACCTCCACCCGGTAGAAGAACTTCATCGACTCCAGGTAGGCGATCAGCGCCTCCTGGGTGCCGGGCTCCACGTGCGCCCAGACCGTCGTCCCGTCGTCCACGAGGTACAGCGCGTGCTCGATGTGGCCGTGCGCGGAGAGGATCAGCGCCTCCGTCGCCTCGCCCACGGGCAGCTCGCTGACGTGCTGGGTGAGGAGCAGATGCAGCCAGCTCAGCCGGTCCGCGCCGCTGACGGCGATGACACCGCGGTGCGACAGGTCGACGAAACCGGCGCCGTCGGCCAGGGCGCGCTGCTCACGGAACAGGTCGCCGTAGTGGGCGGCGACGCCTTCGTCCACCCCTTCGGCGGAAACGGCGCCGGGCAGGGACAGCAGGGGGCTCTTCATATGGCAAGCCTACGACGTGGTAGTTGCACTCTTCAGGGAGCAGTCCCGGCACCGGCCGAAGATCGCGAAGTGCTTCATGTCGGTGTCGAACCCGAACTGCCGGCGCAGCTTGTCCGTGAACTCGGCCGCCACCTCGACATCCGCCTCGATCACGTTCTCGCAGTCGCGGCACACCAGGTGCAGATGGTGATGGCGGTCGGCGAGGTGGTAGGTCGGCGCACCGTGGCCGAGGTGGGCGTGGCTGACCAGGCCCAGCTCCTCCAGCAGCTCCAGTGTCCGGTAGACGGTGGAGATGTTGACCCCCGACGCCGTCCTCCTCACTTCCACGAGGATGTCGTCGGGGGTCGCGTGCTCAAGGGTGTCCACGGCTTCGAGGACAAGCTGCCGCTGCGGCGTCAGCCGATAGCCGCGCTGCCTGAGGTCGCTCTTCCAGTCGGTGCTCACCACACCCGAAAGTCTAGGGCCACCGGCCCGCAAGCCCCACGTGCGCGCCCGCCACCCGACCGGCCGGCCGACCGCGCGACGGCTACTTGAAGAAGGCGATGCCGTCGTCCGGCATGTCGTCCGGCAGGGCCTTCGCCCAGCGCTCGACGTCCTCCGGGGTGATGACCTTCTTCAGGTGGGCCGACATGTAGGGGCGCAGCTCGACCTCGGGGGTCTGCTTCTCGCCGACCCACATCAGGTCGCTCTTGACGTAGCCGTAGAGCCGCTTGCCGCCGGTGTACGGCTGCGAGGCGGACGTCCGCGCGACGGCGTCCGTGGCCAGGTCGATCTGCGGCTTCTTGTCGGCCATCTCGCCGTACCAGATCTCCACCGTGCCGTCGTCGCGGGTCATCGTGACCTCGACCTTGCGGTCGGCGTCGATCCGCCAGAAGCCGGACTCCGACTCCAGCGGACGGACCTTGTTGCCGTCCTGGTCCAGCACCCAGGTGTGCGAGTGGTACTCCAGGAAGTCCCGGCCGTCGTGCGTGAAGCTGACCTCCTGCCCGAAGTTGCACTTCTGCGAGCCGGGGAAGTCGTGCACGCCCGCGCCGGCCCAGTTGCCGAGCAGGAAGGCGAGCGGGACGAGGTCCTTGTGCAGGTCGGACGGGATCTCGATCATGGCGGAAGCTTTCCTAGGTCTGGATCAGCGCTGGCCCTGGTACAGCTTCTTCACGGTCAGACCGGCGAAGGCGAGGACGCCGACGCAGACCAGGACCAGCAGGGTTTCGAAGAAGGTCTCCACGGGTGCTCCTTGAGCGAAGGTCGGGGGGTCCCCCTGCTCGAAGGCCCGGGGGAATACGACAGAGCCGGGGCCCAGCTTACGCGGCCGGGACCCGGCGCTCTCGGCGAGGTGGGCGGTGGCGGGCCCGGTCGGGCAGCGGCTGTGCGGCACCACCGTCCGCCGGCACGGTTCCCTCGGGCGCCGCCCGTGCGGGACTGTGCGGCCACGGGGGTTGTGGCCGTACCTCCACGGTGCGGGTGCCGCGGATCCGCCGGGCCGGTGACGGCGGCGCGCCGGGGCTCCTCCCCGGGCCGCCTTACGATGCGGGCATGGCGAAGAAGCTCGTGATCAAGGTGACGGCGGGGGCCGACGCCCCCGAACGCTGCTCGCAGGCGTTCACGGTGGCGGCGGTGGCCGTGGCCAGCGGGGTCGACGTCTCGCTGTGGCTGACCGGGGAGTCGTCCTGGTTCGCACTGCCGGGGCGGGCCGCCGAGTTCGAACTGCCGCACGCGGCCCCGCTGCCCGACCTGCTCGACTCGATCCTGGCGGCCGGCCGCATCACGCTGTGCACGCAGTGCGCGGCCCGCCGGGAGATCACGGAGAAGGACGTCATCGAGGGCGTCCGGATCGCGGGCGCGCAGGTGTTCGTGCAGGAGGCGCTGGGGGACGAGACGCAGGCACTCGTCTACTGACGCCGCCTGACCGCCGCTCCCAGGCGCTCACCCACTCACGCCGGGCGGGTGACGCAGGCGCTCACCCACTCACGCCGGGCGGGTGACGCAGGCGCTCACCCACTCACGTCGGGTCGGTCGGCACTCGCCCACTGAGCCAGGCCGGTGACGCAGGCACCCGCCCACTGACGCCGGGCCGGTCGGCACTCGCCCACTGAGCCAGGCCCGGTGACGCAGGCACCCGCCCACTGACGCCGGGCCGGTCGGCACTCACCCACTCACGCCGGGCCGGTGACACAGGTACCCGCCCACTGAGCCAGGCCGGTGACGCGGGCCCTCACCCACCCACGCCAGGCCGGTGACGCAGGCACCCGCCCACCCACGCCGGGCCGGTGGCGCAGGCGTTCACCCACTGAGCCAGGCCGGTGACGGAAGCGCCGCTCCACCAGCTGCCGGCGGGTGGGCGCTTGCCGCCCGCTAGCGGGGAGGGCGCTTCTTGCCGTCCAGTTCGTCCCACCAGTCGTCGGACTGCGCGTCCCCGGACGGGTCGTCCCACCAGCGGTCGTCCGGGCCGCGCCGGTTGGCGATCATCGCGGCGACCGGCGGGATGACCATGGCGAAGACGCACATGCCGACGGCCGCCGGTACGGACCACAGGCGCACGACCCCCCACGCCAGGACGAAGAGGCCGATGCACGTCCCCATCATGGCGAAGTAGACGTGCCGCCTGCGCGCGTACATGACTCCAGGGTAGGACCGGCCGCGCCTGTCACAAGTGATCGACAATTTCCGCCCCGGACGGTTCGGCGGCGTTACCGTGAGGTAGCCGTACCCGATCCCAGCACGCCGCCACCGACCCGGGGAACAGACCACATGCGCGCTCTGCGAATACTTCTCATCCTCGTCGTGGTCCTGGGCGGCCTCTTCGTGATCGCGGACCGGGTCGCCGTGCACCTCGCCGAGGGCAAGGCCGCCGACAAGATCAAGTCGACGGAGGACCTGGCCGCCACCCCGGACGTGAACATCAAGGGCTTCCCGTTCCTCACCCAGGTCGCGGGCGGCTCGCTGGACGACGTCGAGGTCGGCATCAAGGACTACCGGGCCGCCACCGGCAAGCCCGGCCAGACCCTCCGCATCGACGACCTCCAGGCAGACATGAAGGGCGTCAAGTTCTCCGGCGACTACAGCTCCGCCACCGCGGCGACCGCCACCGGCACCGCGAGGATCGCCTACGACGAGCTGCTGAAGACCGCCAAGGCCGAGCCGACCGATGTGGGCTTCGGCGTCAAGGCGAAGGTCGTCGGCCTCTCCGACGGCGGCAACGGCAAGCTCAAGGTGGCGGTCAGGGTGACGGGCACGCTCGCGGGAGCCGTCCCCGTCGACCGGACGCTGTCCGTGCTCAGCTCGGTGACCGTCGAGAACAACCGGCTCCGGGTCCACGCCGACTCCCTGCCCGTGATCAGCGGTCTGGCGCTCGCCGAGAACCGCGTCCGCACGATCACCGACTTCCAGCAGGCCATCGACCAGCTGCCGGGCGGCATCAAGCTGGACAAGGTGCAGGCCGCGCCGGACGGCGTGAAGATCGAGGTGAAGGGTTCGGACGTCAAGCTGGTGGGGTAGGCAGTCTGCCGATGGACAGGAAATGTCCGACAGGCGAGACGGTGGCGCCAGCGTCCTGACCGCCGCACCCGCCACAAGCGCCCGGAGGCCGTGCGACGGCCGCCCGGGCGCTTCCCGTATCCCAGTATGCGGACGATCGCGTCTCGTCATGTGACACGGCGGTGACATGTCCGCCCGTACGTCCCTACGATCGACCGCATGAAGCGACAGGCGGACCTCACGAAGCGGCGGGCAGTGGACCTGTGCCGCGTTGCCGCCATGCTCTGTCGCCCTTTCTGAGCGAAAGTCCCTGACTTCCGCATCTCAGCCCCCGCCCTGCTGGAAGGGCTCCCCCGCGCCGCCCGTTCCCCTGAGCGCGCACCTCTCTACTCGCATGCCTGCCGCGACTGCCCCGGAGGAGAAAGAGAATGAGCCGCAGCGACGTCCTGGTCGACGCCGACTGGGTCCAGGACCACCTGGACGACCCGAACATCGCCATCGTCGAGGTGGACGAGGACACGTCCGCCTACGAGAAGAACCACATCAAGAACGCGATCCGCATCGACTGGACCAAGGATCTGCAGGACCCGGTCCGCCGTGACTTCATCGACCAGGAGGGCTTCGAGAAGCTCCTGTCGAAGAAGGGCATCGCCAACGACACCCTGGTGATCCTCTACGGCGGCAACAACAACTGGTTCGCGTCCTACGCCTACTGGTACTTCAAGCTGTACGGCCACGAGAACGTCAAGCTCCTGGACGGCGGCCGCAAGAAGTGGGAGCTGGACGCCCGCGAGCTGGTGGACGGCGGCGACGTGCCCGAGCGCGCCGCGACCGACTACAAGGCCAAGCCGCAGGACACCTCGATCCGCGCCTTCCGCGACGAGGTCGTCGCCGCGATCGGCGTCCAGAACCTGGTGGACGTCCGCTCGCCCGACGAGTTCTCCGGCAAGCTGCTGGCCCCGGCCCACCTGCCGCAGGAGCAGTCGCAGCGTCCGGGCCACGTGCCGTCCGCCCGGAACATCCCGTGGTCGAAGAACGCCAACGACGACGGCACGTTCAAGTCGGACGAGGAGCTGAAGGAGCTCTACACCGCGGAGAGCGTGGACCTCGACAAGGACACGATCGCCTACTGCCGCATCGGTGAGCGCTCGGCCCTGACCTGGTTCGTGCTGCACGAGCTGCTCGGCATCCAGAACGTCAAGAACTACGACGGCTCCTGGACCGAGTACGGCTCCCTGATCGGCGTGCCGATCGAGCTCGGCGCCAACAAGTAACCCGTCCCGACCGGCCTTCCGGTCCGACCCCTTACGGAGATTCAGCATGTGTGGAGCGAAGGCCGGCGGCCCGGACGCCTCGACGATCAAGCCCGGCGAGACCACGATCCAGGGTCAGGTGACGCGTGACGGCGAGCCGGTGACGGGTTACGTCCGTCTGCTGGACTCGACCGGTGAGTTCACCGCGGAGGTTCCCACCTCCGCCACGGGCCAGTTCCGCTTCTACGCGGCCGAGGGCACGTGGACCGTTCGCGCGCTGGTGCCCGGCGGCACGGCCGACCGTACGGTCGTGGCCCAGCACGGCGGTCTGGCCGAGGTCGCCATCGCGGTCTGAGGCGACTCGGTTCCATCGGAGGGCCGCATCCCCTGGGTTGGACGCCAGTGGGGGTGCGGCCCTTCTGCATGCCGCCGGGCGTGCGGCCGTTCGCCGTCCCGCCGGGGGTGCGGCCCTCCGGTGTCCGCAGCCCGCAGCCCGCAGCCCGCAGCCCGCAGCCCGCAGCCCGCCCACGGGATCCGTCGTGGCCGTCGCGCGGTTCCCCGCGCCCCACTGCCCCGTGAGGTTCGTTCAGCCGCGCACCCGGACCGCCGCGAGGAAGGTCGCCATGAGCAGCGCGGCGACACAGAGGGCGATGAGCACGCCGCTGACGGCCGCACCGTCGACCGCCCAGCGCCCGGAGCGACGCCGGACACGAGGAGCGGGGGCGGGGACAGGTGCGGGGAGGCCACGCCTGCCCGCGCCGCGCGCACCGGGATGGAACGGCGGTAACGCGTACGCCGGCCACGGCCCCGTCCTCTCTCCGGGCGCCGTCCGCCGCCTCTCCCGCCTGCACTCGTCGTACGGCAGTCCCTGAGAGCCCGTCATGCGCGGTGCTCCTTCCGCAGGTGCTGACGCAGCAGCACGTTCGCGTCCGTCTCGGCGCTGCGGTCGCACTCCGCCTGCGCGACCTCCCGCCGCTCCGCCAGCTCCGTGCAGGCGGCACAGCCGGGGACGGGGCACGGTGGCCGAGTGATGTCGTCCGGGGTCATCGTGGCCGGCTCCTTTCCTGAAAGCGCGTGCGCAGCGCGAACCTGGAGCTACGCTGCGTGATCGAGTGCTTCGAGCATGGCGCACGGAAAAGGCGTTTGGGCTGTTGAGAGGCCCAACTTCAACGCTGGGCCCGCCAAATTCAACAAATTCAACAGGAGCGCGATGCCACAACGGCTGGTGATCACGGGACGGAGCCAGGAGCCGAGGGAGCGGTTCACCGAGGAGTTACGGCGCCTGCGGAGCGAACGCGGCCTGAGCCTGCGCGACCTCGCCAAGGAGGTGGGCTGGGACTCGTCCCAGTTCAGCAAGATGGAGAGCGGCCGCACCCTGGGCGGCCCGGAGGTCGTACAGGCCTTGGACCAGCACTACGGAACCCCGGGCCTGCTGGTCACCCTGTGGGAACTGGCGGTGGCGGACCCGGCACAGTTCAAGGAGCAGTACCGGGGATATATGGAATTGGAGGCCGAGGCGATCAGCCTCTGGCACTACGCGGTGAGCGCGCCACCCGGCCTTCTCCAGACGGCGGGGTACGCCCGCGAGGCACTTGGCGTCGGCTGGATCAAGGGCCCCGAACTGGAACAACAGGTCGAGGCACGCCTGGGACGACGGCAATTGCTGTACGGGGACGATCCGCCGCCGTTCCGCGTCATCCTCTCCGAGGCGGTGCTGCGGACGGCGCTGCGCAACGCGAAGGCATGGCGGGAGCAGTTGGAGTACTTGGCAACGGCCGCCGAACGCCCGAACATCACCCTCCAGGTGCTGCCGTTCAGCGCTGGACCTCATGGCCTGATGAACACACCCGTGAAGTTTCTGCGGCTGATTGACGGCCGCACAGTCGCATACACGGAGAACGACCTACGCGGCGAACTGGTGGAGGAAAACGCTTCAGTTGAGCTGCTGCAGCGTGCGTACGATGCGATGCGCGACCTCGCGCTGTCCCCCGTCGAGTCGCGTCTGTTCATCCTGCGAATGTTGGAGGAAATGCCGTGCGAGCCATCGACCTGAACGGCGTGACCTGGCGCAAGAGCAGCTACAGCAACACGAGCGGCGGTGACTGCGTCGAAGTGTCCGACGACCTCCTCCGCACTGCCGACTGGCGCAAGAGCAGCTACAGCAATACGGACGGCGGTAACTGCCTCGAAGTCGCCGCCGGCATCCCCTCCGTCGTCCCCGTCCGCGACAGCAAGGCCCCCGCCCGCGGAGCGCTCCTCTTCGAGGCCGGCGCCTGGGCGGCGTTCGTGGAGGGGGTCAAGCAGGGGGCGCAGGTCGGCTGAGGGCCGTGCACCGTTTCCCGGGAGCCGGCCGGACACCCCGGATGGCGGCTCGCCCACGATCCGGCCGGACCCGGTGGCCCGGTGCCACCCCGTGCGGCGGCCCGCCCGTGCGTCACACGGGCGGGGGTCCTCCCGAGCCTGCCGCTAGCCCAGCGCGTGCCCCAGTACCCACACCACCGGGGCCGCCGCCGACAAGGGCAGTGCCACGCCCGCCGTGAAGTGGACGAAGCGGGAGGGGTAGTCGTAGCTCGCGACGCGGTGGCCGATCAGGGCGCAGACGGCTGCCCCGGCACCCAGGGCGGCGCCCTTCGTGCCGAAGCCGGTCATGCCGCCCACGGCGACACCCGCGCCCGCGGCGGCCAGCAGCGCGACCACCACCGAGGCCGGTGCCGGCAGCGGCAGCGCCCTCGCCAGGACGGCCACCGCCACCGCCGCCGCGCCCACCGAGACCGCGTGCGGGTCGGCGCCGAGGTAGCCGGTCGCGAGGATCGCCAGGGACGCGGAGACGACCGTCGCCATCAGGCCGTACATCCGCTCGTCCGGCGAGGCGTGCGACCGCAGCTGCAGGACGAGGGTGAGCAGGACCCAGACGCCGAGCGGACCGAGGATCGCCGCGGGGGCCTGCTCGCGGCCGGCGACCAGTACCGCCGCGTCGGCGGCCAGACCGCCCGCGAAGGCGAGCGCGATGCCCTGCCGGGCCGGCCACATGCCGTTCAGCCGGAACCAGCCCGCCGCCGTCACCGCCTGGAGCAGCACCAGCGGCACGACGAGGGCGTAGGAGCCGAGGGGGGCCGCGGCGGCCAGCAGCAGGCCCAGCAGCGCGGTGAGCGCCGCCGGCTGCATGCCGGGCTCTATGACCGGGGAGCGGCCCTCCAGGCGGGCCCGCTGGGCGTCGGTGATCCGGGCGTTCCCGGCGAGCGTCGCGGGACCGTAGGCCGGCCCGGACTCCGGCGCGGAGACGGACTCCGCAGCGGGGGCGGACGCCGGTGCGGTCGCTGCCGGGGCGGACTCCGCAGCTTGGGCGGCCGCCGCCGGTGCGGATTGCGGCTGCGGTGCGTACGTCTGCGCGAACCGGTCGGCCTGCTGGTGCTGCTCAGGCTGCTGGAATCCCTGGTACGGCTGCTGATACGGCTGCTGCTGGTGGGGCTGCTCGTACGGCTGCCGATGCTGCGGGTACGCCTGCCCCTCCGGCTGTCCGTACGCCTGCTGCCGATACGGCTGCGGGTAGGCCTGCTGCCCCTCCTGCTGCGGGTAGGCCTGCTGCGGCTCCTGCCCGGGCGGCGGGTAGGACGCCTCCGGCCCCCGTACCGGCGCGTGGGTCTGCGTCTCCCAGGTCTGCCCCTGCCACTGCTGGGTGAGCTGCGGGTCGTGGCCGGGCTGCCGGCCGTACTGCTCGTGACCGGGCCACGCCTGCTGGTGCTGCTGGTCCTGCCCCTGCTGCTGGTACGGGTCGTAGCCCTCGTAGGGGCCGCCCTGATACGGCTGGTCGCTCATCGCCTCACCCTCCTGCGAACGGCGGGAGCACCTCGACCGTGCCGCCGTCGGTCAGCCGTACGGTCTCATGCGCGCGGGTCCCGACGGGGTCGCCGTCCACGAGGAAGGAGCATCGCTGCAGCACACGTGTGAGTTCACCGGGGTGTGCCGCGCGCACGGCGGCCAGCGCCCCGGCGAGCGTGTCCGCGTCGTACGGCTCCTCGGCGACCCCGGCCGCGGCCTTGGCGGCGGCCCAGAAGCGCACCGTGACCTTGGGCATCTGATTCCTCAATCGGCGGCAAGAAAGGACAGGGACGAAAGACAGATGGTGTCAGGCTAGCCCGCCGCGGCCGCCGCCCAGTCCCCGATCCGGGCCAGCAGGGCGTCGTCCGCCGCGTTCTCGGCGTGGCCCATGCCCGGCTCCAGCCAGAGTTCGCCGTGGTCACCGGCGGCCTCGGCGAGCATGCGGGGATGATCGAGGGGGAAATAGCCGTCGCGGTCGCCGTGCACGATCAGCAGCGGGGTCGGCGCGATCCCGGGGACCGCCTCGGCCGGGGAGAGCGGGACCGGGTCCCACTCGCGGTGGTGGATGCGCGTGCGCAGGCCGTAGCGGCCCACCAGGCGGCCCGTGGGACGGGTGACCAGCCAGTGCAGGCGGCGCATGGGGGCGGTGCCCCGGTAGTACCAGCGGGCGGGCGCGCTGACGGAGACCACCGCGTCCACCGAGCCGGGTTCGAGGGCCGCGTGCCGCAGCACCACGGAGCCGCCCATCGAGAAACCGACGGTCACCACGCGCGCGTGCCCGAGGCCGCGGGCCCACTCCACGGCTGCGGCGAGGTCCAGCACCTCCTTGTCGCCGACGGTGGAGCGGCCGCCGGAGCGTCCGTGGCCGCGGAAGGAGAAGGTGACGACCGCGCCGTAAGCCCGCAGGACGCCCGCCACCCGTCGTACGTGCGGGCGGTCCACGTCCCCGGTGAAACCGGTGGCGACGACGAACACGAGGTCACGGCGGGCGGGCCGGGAGGTGTCCGGGAGCGGTTCGTCCGTCCCGGCGCCGGGAACGTATACGGAATCGATCGGAATTCCGTCCGCGGTGTACAGAAACGTCCGGACAGGGCCGCATCTCGTCGTCTCGGAATTCGGACGATCGGTGAAACGTACCCCGTGACCCGCCGGACGGTTGCTCATGTGGGCTATTCTGCTGGGCAGAGGACTCGGGCAGCGTAGCCCCCGGGTCCTTTTGTGCTTTCGGAAGCGTTGTATACGAAGCGGCGAACCCCAGGTGACCGCGGTGTACGGGGCCTTCGGGAACGCAGAGCAGTGCCGCACCGCACACGTCCTCGCAGGGACCGAGGAGGAACCAGACGTATGAGTTCTCTGCTGCTCCTGACCAACGCCCTCCAGCCGTCGACGGAGGTGCTCCCCGCCCTCGGCCTGCTCCTGCACAACGTGCGGGTCGCCCCCGCCGAGGGACCCGCCCTCGTCGACACCCCCGGCGCCGACGTCATCCTCGTCGACGGCCGCCGCGACCTGCCGCAGGTGCGCAGCCTGTGCCAGCTGCTGCGCTCCACCGGCCCCGGCTGCCCGCTCGTCCTCGTCGTCACCGAGGGCGGCCTCGCCGCCGTCACCGCCGACTGGGGCATCGACGACGTGCTCCTCGACACGGCCGGCCCCGCGGAGGTGGAGGCACGGCTGCGGCTCGCCATGGGCCGGCAGCAGATCGTCAACGACGACTCCCCCATGGAGATCCGCAACGGCGACCTCTCGGTGGACGAGGCGACCTACTCCGCCAAGCTCAAGGGGCGGGTCCTCGATCTCACCTTCAAGGAGTTCGAGCTGCTGAAATACCTCGCCCAGCATCCGGGACGGGTGTTCACCCGGGCCCAGCTCCTGCAGGAGGTGTGGGGGTACGACTACTTCGGCGGCACCCGCACGGTCGACGTGCACGTACGGCGGCTGCGCGCCAAGCTCGGCCCCGAGCACGAGTCCCTGATCGGCACCGTCCGGAACGTCGGTTATCGATTCGTTACGCCCGAGAAGGGCGAGCGCAAGTCCGACGAGACCAAGGCCAAGGCGGACCGGGCAAAGGCGGAGGAGACGGACGCCTCCGCCGTCCTCGGCGCCGCCGAACTCCGCGCGGACGCGTAGCCTCCCCCGGCCCGGCACGCAACGCCCCGGGCCGGGGCATCGCCCACGCGCATCCAAGCACTGATACGCCCTGCCCGGAGCGGGTCAATCCGCGTAGACTCCGCGCGTGGCCAAGGTGACTCGGGATGACGTGGCACGACTGGCGGGTACCTCCACCGCCGTCGTCAGCTATGTCATCAACAACGGACCCCGGCCGGTCGCCCCGGCAACGCGCGAGCGTGTGCTCGCCGCGATCAAGGAACTGGGGTACCGGCCCGACCGGGTCGCCCAGGCGATGGCGTCGCGGCGCACGGACCTGATAGGCCTGATCATCCCGGACGCCCGGCAGCCCTTCTTCGGCGAGATGGCGCACGCGGTCGAGCAGGCCGCGTCCGAGCGCGGAAAAATGGTCCTCGTCGGTAACACCGACTACATCGGCGAGCGCGAGGTCCACTATCTGCGTGCCTTCCTCGGCATGCGCGTCTCGGGCCTGATCCTGGTGTCCCACGCGCTGAACGACCTCGCCGCCGCCGAGATCGACGCCTGGGACGCCCGGGTGGTGCTGCTCCACGAGCGCCCGGAGGCCATCGACGACGTCGCCGTGGTGACGGACGACCTCGGCGGCGCCCAGCTTGCCGTACGCCACCTGCTGGAACACGGCTACGAGTACGTGGCCTGCATGGGCGGCACGGCCGACACACCGGCCGTCGGCGACCCGGTCTCCGACCACGTCGAGGGCTGGCGGCGGGCCATGGACGAGGCGGGCCTGTCCACCGAGGGCCGTCTGTTCGAGGCGCCGTACAACCGCTACGACGCCTACCGCGTGGCCCTGGACGTCCTGTCCGGCCCCAACCGGCCGCCGGCCGTCTTCTGCTCCACCGACGACCAGGCGATCGGCGTGCTCCGGGCGGCGCGCGAGCTGCGCATCGACGTGCCCGGGAAGCTGGCGGTGGCGGGCTTCGACGACATCAAGGAGGCCGCGCTCGCCGATCCGCCGCTGACCACGGTCGCCTCGGACCGCTCGGCCATGGCCCGGGCGGCGGTCGACCTCGTCCTGGACGACGGACTGCGGATCGCCGGATCCCGGCGCGAGCGGCTGAAGACGTTCCCGTCCCGGCTGGTGCTGCGCACGTCCTGCGGCTGCACGGGCTGACCCACCCGACCGGGGCCTTTCCGGGGCCGGGACCCGTGCACCGGGACCCGTGCACCGGGACCCGTGCGCCGGGCCTTTCCGCCGGGGCCCGCGCGCCCGGGCCTGCGCCTGAGAGCCTGGGCCGGAGGGTCTGCGCTTGAGGGCCTGCGCCTGAGGGCCTGCGCCTGAGGGTCTGCGCCTGAGGGCCTGCGCGTCCCGGTCTCGTGCCGGGGTCTTCATTTCGGGCAAATGAGGTTCTGCCGGGCTTCTCAGCGCGCACTCATCGAGCTCTCATCGTGGCGGGGGACTCTTCAGTCATGACCGAGAGCTTCCGCCACAGCGGCGAGTACGAGTACGGGACCCCGCAGGGTGCCGCCCACCCGGGCACGTACGGGCAGGAGAGCGGGCACGCCCCGCAGTACGGCCACCCCGCTCCCTCCGCCCCTTCGGCTCCCTCCGCTCCCGTGCACCCCGAGTGGCCGCCTCCGCCGGCCTACGAGCCCCTGGTGGCGGCCGCCCCGGCCGCCGGGCCGAGCAAGCGGACCCGGGGTCCGGTGGGTCTCCTCGCGGCGGTCGCGATCGTCGCCGCGGCGGTCGGCGGCGGCACGGCGTACGGCTTCCAGGAGCTGGCCGGCAAGGACGCGACCGCCTCCGCCGGATCCGTCACCAACGTCGTGCCCACCGGCAAGAAGGGCGACGTCGCCGCGATCGCGTCCGCGGTCAGCCCGAGCGTGGTCGAGGTGAACGCGACCCTGGGCAACGGCTCCTCCACCGGCTCCGGCGTGATCGTCACCTCCGGCGGGGAGATCGTCACCAACAACCACGTCGTCTCCGGCGCCACCGCGATCAAGGTGCGCACCAGCGACGGCAGGCGGTACGCCGCCGAGCTCGTCGGCACCGACAGCTCCAAGGACCTGGCGCTGATCAAGGTCAAGGGCGCCTCGGGGCTGAAGGCGGCGCACCTCGGCGACTCCGGCAGCGTCCAGGTGGGTGACTCGGTCGTCGCGATCGGCTCCCCCGAGGGCCTGACCGGCACCGTCACCAGCGGCATCGTCTCCGCCCTCGACCGGGACGTCACGGTCTCCACCGACGAGAACCAGGGTCAGGGCCAGGGCCAGGGCGGCGACGGACAGTGGCCGTTCCAGTTCGGCGGCCGTCAGTTCAACGGCGACACCGGTTCGTCGACCACGACCTACAAGGCGATCCAGACGGACGCCTCCCTCAACCCCGGCAACTCCGGTGGCGCGCTGATCGACGTGAACGGCAACGTCGTCGGCATCAACTCCGCGATGTTCTCGTCGGGTTCGCAGGCCTCCTCGTCCTCGGACGCGGGCAGCATCGGCCTCGGCTTCGCGATCCCCGTCAACACCGTCAAGTCCGACCTGGCCAAGCTGCGCGCGGGCTCGGGGAGTTAGCGCCCACCGCAGCCGCCCCTCCTCAGCACCCACTCCAGCGGTATCCGTCCAACGGCAGCAGGGAGTACGTCATGATCAAGAAGATTCCGCACCAGAGCACCGGCCGCGGTCCCGCCGACTTCGGCATGGCCATCTCGATCGCCTCCGACCTGCACGGGCACGTCCCGGCCCCCCGGGCCCCCGAGGTGGTCAGGAGCCCGGTTCCCGAACTGATGGGCCTGCGCACCTCCGCCGCCCGCCCGCACCGCCGCAAGGTGCCGCTCAGGCGCCTGAACACGATGCGCGGCCTGGCCACGCTCGGGGCTTGAGCCCGGTCCGCCCGCATCCCGGCCCGAGGACGTGCGAGGCTGAGGAAGAGCCCCACCACACCACCCACCGCACCCCGAGGAAACGCGAGCGATGAGCCCCGCCGAAGGCGACCGTGACACCCAGCGCATCCTGATCGTCGACGACGAACCGGCCGTACGCGAGGCCCTGCAGCGCAGCCTCGCCTTCGAGGGGTACGGCACGGAGGTGGCCGTCGACGGCGCGGACGCCCTGGAGAAGGCCGCGGCCTACGAGCCGGACCTGGTCGTCCTCGACATCCAGATGCCGCGCATGGACGGCCTGACCGCCGCCCGCCGCATCCGCGGAACGGGGGACACCACCCCGATCCTCATGCTCACCGCCCGCGACACGGTCGGCGACCGGGTGACCGGACTGGACGCCGGAGCCGACGACTACCTGGTCAAGCCCTTCGAGCTGGACGAGCTCTTCGCCCGTATCCGCGCCCTGCTGCGCCGCAGCTCCTACGCGGTCACCGTGTCGGCCGAGGCCCAGGAGGACGAGGCCCTCACCTTCGCCGACCTGCGCATGGACCTCGCCACCCGCGAGGTCACGCGGGGCGGACGGCAGGTGGAGCTGACCCGCACCGAGTTCACGCTCCTGGAGATGTTCATGGCACATCCGCGCCAGGTCCTCACCCGCGAGCAGATCCTGAAGGCCGTCTGGGGCTTCGACTTCGAACCCTCCTCCAACTCCCTCGACGTCTACGTCATGTACCTGCGCCGCAAGACCGAGGCCGGCGGCGAGCCGCGTCTCGTGCACACGGTGCGGGGCGTGGGGTACGTCCTGCGCCAGGGCGGCGCGGAGTGAGAAGGCTGGTGCGCCGGTACCGGGCGCTGCCCATCCGGGCCCGTCTCGCCGTGCTGGTGGCGGCGGCGGTGGCCTTCGCGGTGGCGGCGGTGTCGCTCACCTGCTGGTTCATCGTGCAGCGCAAGCTCTTCGAGCAGGTCGACAAGGACCTGCGCAAGACCGCGCAGCCCCAGCGGCTGGGGAACGTGGAGTCCGTGCTCGCGGCGTGCCCGCAGCAGCCCACCGGGGCCTCCCCCAACGGACTGCGCACCCACGGCACCTACTACTACCTCCAGCTGGTGCGCCGGGACGGCACCGCGTGCGTGTCCGCCGACTCGGCGGGCCGGGTGAAGACCGTCTCCGGCGACCTCGACATCATCGCCCGGGCGAACGACAGCGACGGGACGATCACCAGCGTCGAGCGCGAGGGCGTGGACTCCGAGGGTGCCCCGGTGCGGGTGCTGACCCAGCCCCTGACGATCAGCAGCCCGAACAGCCGTCCCGAGCTCTATCCGGACGCGGCCCTGCAGGTGGCCATACCGCTGAAGGCCACTCACGACACCCTCAAGGACCTCGCCCTGATCCTGCTGCTCGTCTCCGGCATCGGCGTGGTCGGCGCCGGGGCGGCGGGGCTCGCGGTGGCCCGCGCGGGACTGCGCCCGGTCGACAAGCTCACGGACGCCGTGGAGCACGTGGCACGCACCGAGGACCTGAGCATCCGCATCCCCGTGGAGGACGAGAGCGAGGACGAGGTGGCCCGGCTGTCCCGGTCCTTCAACTCGATGACCGCCTCCCTCGCCAGCTCCCGCGAACTCCAGCAGCAGCTGATCGCGGACGCCGGGCACGAGCTGCGCACCCCGCTCACCTCGCTGCGCACCAACATCGAACTGCTCACCCGCAGCGAGGAGACGGGCCGGCCGCTCCCCGCGGCGGACCGCAAGGCGCTGCTGACCTCGGTGAAGGCGCAGATGAGCGAGCTGTCCTCGCTGATCGGCGACCTGCAGGAGCTGTCCCGCTCGGAGGGGCAGCGGGGCGAGCGGCTGCAGGTGGTGGCGTTTCAGGACACCGTCGAGGAGGCCATGCGCCGGGCGCGGCTGCGCGGGCCGGAGCTGACCCTCACGGCGGACCTGGAGCCGTGGTTCGTCCGGGCGGAGCCGTCCGCGCTGGAACGGGCGATCGTCAACATCCTCGACAACGCGGTCAAGTTCAGCCCCGAGGGCGGCACGGTCGACGTACGGCTGAGCGGCGGCGTGCTGACGGTACGCGACCACGGCCCCGGCATCCCCGAGGAGGAACTCCCGTACGTCTTCGACCGGTTCTGGCGCTCCCCCGGCGCCCGCTCGCTGCCCGGCTCGGGCCTCGGTCTGTCCATCGTGGCCCGCACGGTCCAGCAGGCGGGCGGCGAGGTCACCCTGGCCCGCGCGGAGAGCGGCGGCACGGTGGCGACGGTACGGCTGCCGGGCGCGCCGACACCTCCGCCGGAGATGCCGGGCGGCTGACCGGCGCCCGGGTCCCCTTCCCGGCCCCGCGCGGGTGGTTCCACGTGAAACGCCCCCGGGGGTTCCCCAGGGGCGTTCCGTCGTCGCGGAGGTGGCGCACGGCACCTACCGCATGATCGTGATCCGGTCGGTCTTCGGCGGGGCGATCGGGTTCGCGGCCGACGAGTTCGCCGTCAGGTACGCGCTCAGGGCCGCCAGGTCGTCCGAGCCGACCAGGTCGTTCGTGCCCTGGCCCAGCGTCGGGAAGCCGTCACCGCCGCCCGCGAGGAAGCTGTTGGTGGCGACGCGGTAGGTGGCCGCCGGGTCGATCGGGGCGCCGTTCAGGCGGATGGAGTCGGTGACCACGCGGTCCGCGCCGGACCTGGTCAGGTCCAGGGTGTAGGTCAGTCCCGCGGACGGCTGGAGGATCTTCGGGGCCGCCGCGTTGGCCCCGCTCACCTGCTCCTTGAGCACCTGGACCAGCTGGGCGCCGGTGAAGTCCTGCAGGTTCACGGTGTTGGCGAAGGGCTGGACCGTGAAGCCCTCGGCGTAGGTGACCACGCCGTCGCCCTCGGCGCCCTTGGCCGCGTAGGTCAGGCCGGCCCGCACGCCGCCCGGGTTCATCAGCGCGAGAGCCGTCTTCGGGTCCAGCCGCCTGCCGTGGGCGAGCTGCGCGTCGGCGATCAGGTCGCCCATCGGGGACTCGGTGCCGGTGTTGTCGATGTCGGCGGAGATGTAGCCGACGGGGCGGTTCCCGATCGGCGCGGCCAGCGCGTTCCACCTGGTGATGAGGTCGGTCATGTCCGGCGCCCTGGGCACGTCCCGGGTCACCACGCGGTTCGCGGACTTCACCGCCGTACGCGCGATGTCGCCGGTGCGCCGGTCGTAGGTCAGCGTGGTGTCGGTGTAGAGGCGGCCGAAGGAGGCCGCCGAGGTGACCATGCGGGGCCGGCCGGAGGGGTCCGGGACCGTGCAGACGTAGGCGGCGTGGGTGTGGCCGGTGACCAGGGCGTCCACCGCCGGCGTCACGTTCCTCGCGATGTCCGTGATCGGTCCGGAGATGCCGTCGCCGGCGCCCGGTGAGTCGCAGTCGTAGTTGTAGGAGCCGGAGGCCGGGAAGCCGCCCTCGTGGATCAGGGCCACGATCGACTGCACGCCTTGGCGCTGGAGCACCTTGGCGTACTTGTTGATCGTCTCCACCTCGTCCTTGAAGGTCAGGCCCTTGACGCCGTCGGCGGAGACGATGCCGGGAGTGCCCTTGAGGGTGACGCCGATGAAGCCGATCCGCACGTCCTTCTTCTGCCAGACCCAGTAGGGCGCGAGGATCGGCCTGCGCGTCCTGTCGTCCAGGACGTTCGCCGCCAGGTAGGGGAAGTCCGCGCCCTTGAATCCCTTGTCCGTGTAGCAGCCGTCGGTCGGGTGGCAGCCGCCGTTCTGCAGGCGGCCCAGCTCCCGCGCGCCCTCGTCGAACTCGTGGTTGCCGACCGAGGTGACGTCCAGTTTCAGCTTGTTGAGCGCCTCGATCGTGGGCTCGTCGTGGAAGATGCCCGACAGCAGCGGCGAGGCGCCGACCATGTCACCGCCGGCCGCGGTGACCGAGTACGGGTGGCCCTGGCGCGCCTGGCGCAGATGGGTGGCGAGGTACTCGACGCCGCCCGCGTCGACCGTCTTCGTCGTGCCGTCCGGCTGGAGTTCGGTGACCCGGCCGGACGAGCCGGCCGGAGGTTCGAGGTTGCCGTGCAGGTCGTTGAAGGAGAGGAGCTGGACGTCCTGGTAACGGCTGGGCCGGCCGTGCCCGTCGCCGCCCTCGCCGGCGTGCGCCTGGGCGGGCAGCGCCGCGGTCAGTGCGGCGGCCGTGGCGAGAGCGGCGGCCGTCGCGAGGAAGGCGTATCCCCGTCGTCCGGTGCGCCTGGTTGCGGCTGGCATGGGACCCCCCTGTGGGTCGGCTGCGATGAGTGGACCGGCAGCGCAGCCTAAGGTCAACGCGCGTAGCGCGACAGGGGTTTCATGGTTACATCCTGGTTTCCCTTTGCCGGTTCCTTTACCGCCCGGGGTGCCGGGACTTCACCCCGGCCGCCCCGTACCCTCGTACGCATGAGCAGCGACGACGCCGTACGGGCCTTTCCCTCCCGCTCCATCGAGACCTCCTCCGCGCTCACCCCCGAGCAGGCCGAGGCCGTGCTCACCCTGCTCGCCGAGGCCGCCCGGGTCGACGGGCAGCAACCGGTGTCCGAGCAGGGCCGGCTGCGGCTGCGCGGGGGCCCCCGCCAGGGGGTCTCGCATCTACTGCTGACCCTCGACGGCGAACTCGCCGGTTACGCGCAGCTGGAGGACACCGACCCGGTGGAGGCTCCGGCCGCCGAGCTGGTCGTCCACCCCTCCCAGCGCGGGCACGGGCACGGGCGGGCGCTCGGCACGGCGCTGCTCGCCGCCTCCGGCAAGCGGCTGCGGGTGTGGGCGCACGGCGGGCACTCCGCGGCCCGGCACCTGGCCCAGGTGCTCGGCCTGACCCTGTTCCGTGAACTGCGGCAGATGCGCCGGTCGTTGACCGACCTGGAACTGACGGACCCGCAGCTGCCCGAGGGCGTGACGGTGCGGGCCTTCGTGCCCGGCAAGGACGACGCCGCCTGGCTCGCGGTCAACGCGGCCGCGTTCGCCCACCACCCCGAGCAGGGCTCGCTGACCCAGCGGGACCTCGACGACCGCAAGGCCCAGGCCTGGTTCGACCCGGCCGGCTTCTTCCTCGCCGAGCGCCGTGGCGAGCTGATCGGCTTCCACTGGACCAAGGAGCACGCCGAGGAGGGCCTGGGCGAGGTGTACGTCCTCGGGGTGCGGCCCGGCGAGCAGGGCGGCGGGCTCGGCAAGGCCCTCACCACCGTCGGCCTGCGCCACCTGGCCCGGCAGGGCCTGGCGACCGCGATGCTCTACGTCGACGCCGACAACAAGGCGGCGGTGTCGGTGTACGAGCGGCTGGGATTCACGGTCCACGAGACCGACCTGATGTACCGCACCGAAACCTGACATACAGCGCTTGGCGGAGGACAAGGGGTGGCCGTCTTGACGGCCACCCCTCTCTTGCACCACCCTTTCACTACTCAATTAGTGAAAGGGTGGTGCCAGGCGTGGTCGAGTACCGCATCGACCGGCACAGCGGGGTCGCCACTTACGTCCAGATCGTCCAGCAGACCAAACAGGCGCTCCGCCTCGGCGTCCTGCGGCCCGGCGACAAGCTCCCGACGGCCCGCGAGGTCGTCGAGGCCACCGCCATCAACCCCAACACGGTCCTCAAGGCCTACCGCGAACTGGAGCGGGACGGCCTGGTCGAGGCGCGGCGCGGGCTCGGCACCTTCGTACGCGGGTCACTGAGCACCGCTCCCGCCGACACCCCCCTGCGCGCCGAGCTGGAGGCGTGGGCGGCGCGGGCCGCCGAAGCCGGCCTGGACCGCGACGACGTGGCCGCACTCTTCACCGCCGTACTCGACCAGCACTTCACCGGACCCGCACCGCACCCACCGGCGCCGCCGGCCCGCGCCACCGAACAGCACCCCCAGGGAGAACCTTCATGAGCGACACGGCGATCGAGGCCACCGGCCTCGGCAGGAGCTTCGGACGGCGGGGAGGCTGGGCGCTGCGCGGCTGCGCCTTCCGGCTGCCCGCGGGGCGGGTCTGCGCCGTCGTCGGGCCCAACGGCGCCGGCAAGTCGACGCTGCTCGCCCTGGCCGCCGGGCTGCTCCCGCCCACCGAGGGCCGGCTGCGGGTGCTCGGCACCAGCCCGGCCGGCGCCCGCCCCCGGGTCGGCTACGTCGCCCAGGACAAGCCGCTCCACCCGCAGCTCACCATCGCCGAGACCCTGCGCATGGGCGCCGACCTCAACCCGGTGCACTGGGACGCCGCCGTCGCCGAACGGATCGTCGCGGACGGCGACCTGGACCCGAAGTCCCGCATCCGCTCCCTCTCCGGCGGCCAGCGCACGCGCGTCGCGCTCGCCCTGGCCCTCGGCAAGCGGCCCGCACTGCTGCTCCTGGACGAGCCGATGGCCGACCTCGACCCGCTGGCCCGGCACCAGCTGATGGGCACCCTGATGGCGGAAGCCGCCCAGTGGGGCACCACGATCGTCATGTCCTCGCACGTCGTCGCCGAACTGGAGGACTCCTGCGACCACCTCCTGCTGGTCGGCGGCGGCCTGATACGGCTGTCCGGGGAGATCGACGACCTGCTCGCCGCCCACCTGCGGGTGACCGGCGCCACCGACGCCCCCGGCCTCGACGCCCACACCGTGGTCGAGTCCCGGGTCACCGGACGCCAGACCAGCGCGCTGATCCGCCCGGCCGGGCCGCTCCCGGCCGGCTGGCGCACCTCGGCGCCCTCCCTGGAGGAGCTGGTCCTCGCCCACCTGCGCAACCCCGCCGCCCCCGCCCTCACCGCCCTGCCGGCCCCGACCGAGGAGCACGCCGTATGACCGCCGCCCCGACCGGCCCGGCCGCGCCGCGTCCAGACGCCGGGAAGCCGGCCCCGGCCCGCTGGGTGCTGCGCCTGCACCGGCCCGCGCTGTACGGCTGGGCCGGCCTGGTGCTCGCCCTGACCGTGTCACTGCTCGCCCTGCGCGGCCCCCTCGCGGACGCGGCGGCCGAGGGCTGGCGGCGGTACGACGCCTGCGCCGGCGCGCTGAACTGCTCCTACGACCAGGACGCGATCCTGCGCTACAAGGACCTGTACAACTACGCCACCCTCACCCTGAACGCCCTGCCCTTCCTGGTGGCCGCCTGGGCGGGCGGCGCGCTCGTCGGCCGCGAGCTGGAGTCCGGCACCGCCCGGCTGGCCTGGACGCAGAGCACCTCCCCGGCCCGCTGGCTGGCGGTCCGGCTGGCGGTCCCGGCCCTCCTGGTCGCCGCCGGGACCGGCCTGCTGTGCTGGCTGCACCACCTCGCCTGGACCGCCGGCCGGGGCCGTGTCGACAGCGCCAAGGACTGGTACGACCGCTTCACCTTCCACGCGGACGGCCCCACCGTCCTCGCCCTGGCCCTCGCCGGGCTCGCCGCCGGCACGCTCTCGGGCCTGCTGCTGCGCCGCACGCTGCCCGCGCTCGTCGTCGCCACGGTGGTCACCGGGGCCCTGCGCGGTGCGACCGAGCTGGCCCTGCCGCACCTGTGGCCCGCGGTCACCGCCGTCTCCCCGATGAACCAGGGCGCCGGCGGCCCGGGGCTCCACGTCGACGAGGGCATGGTGACCCGGTCCGGCGCCCATGTGCCGATCCCCGACTGCCGCACCGACTGCCGGGCCGCCTACGCCGGCTTCGTCGGCCACTGGGACACCTACCACCCCTACTCCCACTTCTGGCCGCTCCAGCTCACCACCGGCGCGCTGGTCCTCGCCGTCGCCGGGCTGCTGGTGCTCGGCTCCTTCCTGGCGCTGCGCCGGCTGACCGGGCCGCTGCGCACGGCCCCGGCGGCCACCGGCACCCCGTCGGCCCCGGCACCCGCGGGAGCCGCCGCATGACCGCCCTCGCCCCCGCCCGGCCGGCCACCGGGCGCACCGTACGGCGGCTGCACCGGCCGGCGCTGCTGATCTGGGCCGCCTTCGTCGTCATCGTCACCGGGGAACTGCTCTGGGTGCACTTCTCCGGGGCGCCCAGGGACCGGTCCTGCCTGCGGTCCAGGGGCTGGTGCGGCTACAACGCGCTCACCGACGTCACCGACGTCATGAACTTCCTCGGCGAGGCCCTCACCTACGTCCCCTGCGCGGTGGCCGCCTGGGCGGGCGGCGCGCTGATCGGCCGCGAGCTGGAGTCCGGTACCGCGGGCCTCGCCTGGACCCAGGCCGTCTCCCCGGTCCGCTGGCTCACCGCGAGCCTCACCACGGCCGCCGTGCCGCTGCTGGCCGGCGGCACCGTCCTCGCCGTGGCCTTCGACCGGGTCTGGTCCGCCGACCGGGACGTCCTGGTCACCCACTGGACCTGGGACCGCGTCTTCGTCCCGCGCGGCCCGCTGCTGCCCGCCCTGGTGCTGTTCGCCCTGGCCGCCGGCGTCCTGGCCGGCCTGGTGCTGCGCCGCACCCTGCCCGCGCTGGGCGCCGCCCTCGCCACCACCCTGGTGCTGCGGATGTGGGTGGGCGAACTGTGGAAGCCGCTGCGCGGCACGCTGTCCGGATTCCGGTCCCTGCACCTGGCGGCCACCGGCATCGTCCTCGCCCTGACCGCACTCGCCACCGTCGCCGCCTACGCGGTGCTGCGCCGCCGGACGGCCTGAGCCCACACCCCCGCACGGTCCCGCACGCCGCTCCACAGGGGGAGCGACGTGCGGGACCCTCCGCCTTGGTACGCGTGCGTCCCGGGGCGCGCGCGGTCCCGGGCGCATGCGTCCCAAGGGCTCGCCCCAGGCGCGCATTCGCCTGGAGGCGGATTCCTGCCGGTACGCATTCGCCTCGGGGCGCACTCGCGCCGGTACGCGTGCGTCCCGGGGCGCGCGCGGTCCCGGGCGCATTCGTCCCAAGGGGCTCGCCCCAGGGCGCATTCGCCTCGGGGCGGATTCCTGCCGGTACGCATCCGCCTCAGGGCGCACTCGCGCCAGGACGCGTGCGTCCCGGGGCGCGTCCGGGCCGGCCCGCGTCCGGGGCCGTGCCGTATCCGCCGTCTCAGCGGCGGGGACTTCCGGGAGCCGCCCCGCGCTATCCCGCACGTCATGTCGCCGTAACCATTGATTCAGCCGGGCTTGCGAGGCTCGGCCAATGAAGCCCGCCGTGCCAGAGCCTTCGCCGCCCCCCGAGGGGCCCGCGCAGAACGGGGCCGTGACGCTCCCGCCCGCACGCTCCGACGCGCCCGTCACGCCCGTGGCGCGGAAGAATGGGGTCATGAGTCAGCCAGACGCCCAGGCACCGGTCCAGCACACCCAGCCCTCCGTGGGCTCCATCGCCGCGCACCGGCCGCACACCGTGGCCGCCGTGGTCTCCGATCTGGAACCCGACCTCGACGCGGATCTGGACGTGTACGAGGAGGCCCCGAACGAGGGGGCACCACTGCCGCAGGGCCGGTTCCTCGACCGGGAGCGCAGCTGGCTCGCCTTCAACGAACGCGTCCTGGAGCTGGCCGAGGACCCGAACACGCCCCTGCTGGAGCGCGCGAACTTCCTGGCGATCTTCGCCAGCAACCTGGACGAGTTCTTCATGGTCCGGGTGGCCGGCCTCAAGCGCCGCATCGCCACCGGTGTCGCCACCCGCTCCGCCTCCGGCCTGCAGCCGCGCGAGGTGCTGGAGATGATCTGGGCCCGCTCCCGCGAGCTGATGGCCCGGCACGCCGCCTGCTACCACGAGGACGTCGCCCCCGCCCTGGCCGACGAGGGCATCCACCTGGTCCGCTGGAGCGAGCTGGCCGAGAAGGAGCAGGCGCGGCTCTTCACGCTCTTCCGGCACCAGATCTTCCCCGTCCTCACCCCGCTGGCCGTGGACCCCGCGCACCCCTTCCCGTACATCTCCGGCCTCTCCCTGAACCTGGCCGTCGTCGTACGCAACCCGGTCAGCGGCCACAAGCACTTCGCGCGCGTGAAGGTGCCGCCGCTGCTGTCCCGCTTCCTGGAGGCCGCGCCCGGCCGGTACGTCCCCCTGGAGGACGTCATCGCCGCGCACCTGGAGGAGCTGTTCCCGGGCATGGAGGTGCTCGAGCACCACGCCTTCCGGCTCACCCGCAACGAGGACCTCGAGGTCGAGGAGGACGACGCCGAGAACCTCCTGCAGGCCCTGGAGAAGGAACTGATGCGGCGCCGGTTCGGCCCGCCGGTGCGCCTGGAGGTCGAGGAGTCCATCGACCGCGAGGTGCTCGACCTGCTGGTGCGCGAGCTCAAGATCTCCGAGGCCGAGGTCTACCCGCTGCCCGGCCCGCTGGACCTCACCGGCCTCTTCCGCATCCACAGCCTGGACCGGCCGGAGCTGAAGTACCCGAAGTTCGTCGCCGGCACCCACCGCGACCTCGCCGAGGTCGAGTCGGCGTCCGCGCCCGACATCTTCGCGGCCCTGCGCGCCCGGGACGTGCTGCTGCACCACCCGTACGACTCCTTCTCCACCTCCGTCCAGGCCTTCCTGGAGCAGGCGGCCGGCGACCCGGACGTCCTCGCCATCAAGCAGACCCTCTACCGCACCTCCGGCGACTCCCCCATAGTCGACGCGCTCATCGACGCGGCCGAGTCCGGCAAGCAGGTCCTCGTCCTGGTCGAGATCAAGGCCCGCTTCGACGAGCACGCCAACATCAAGTGGGCACGCAAACTGGAGGAGGCCGGCTGCCACGTCGTCTACGGCCTGGTCGGCCTGAAGACCCACTGCAAGCTGTCCCTGGTGGTCCGCCAGGAGGGCGAGACCCTGCGCCGCTACAGCCACGTCGGCACGGGCAACTACCACCCGAAGACCGCCCGCCTGTACGAGGACCTCGGCCTGCTCACCGCCGACCCGCAGGTCGGCGCGGACCTCTCCGACCTCTTCAACCGGCTGTCCGGCTACTCCCGCCGCGAGACCTACCGCCGGCTCCTCGTCGCCCCCAAGTCCCTGCGGGACGGCCTGATCGCACGGATCGACAAAGAGGTCCAGCACCACCGGGCGGGCCGTCCGGCCTTCGTCCGCATCAAGGTCAACTCGATGGTCGACGAGGCCGTCATCGACGCGCTGTACCGGGCCTCCCAGGCGGGCGTGCCGGTCGACATCTGGGTGCGCGGCATCTGCGCCCTCCGCCCCGGCGTCACGGGCCTGTCGGAGAGCATCCGGGTCCGCTCCATACTCGGCCGCTTCCTGGAACACTCCCGGGTGTTCGCCTTCGGCAACGGCGGCGAACCCGAGGTGTGGATCGGCAGCGCCGACATGATGCACCGCAACCTCGACCGCCGGATAGAGGCCCTGGTCCGGGTGGTCGACCCCGGCCACCGCGCAGCCCTCAACCGGCTGCTGGACACCGGCATGTCCGACAGCACCGCCTCCTGGCACCTCGGCCCGGACGGCGAGTGGACCCGGCACGCGACCGACGCGGACGGCCAACCCCTGCGCAACATCCAGGAGATGCTCATAGACGCCCGGAGGCGCCGGCGTGGCACAGCAACACCTTGACCCGACGGACCCCACGGCCGAGGTGACCGGGGACGCCCTCGCGGCCTACCTGCGCGCCCAGGCCACGGAGTTCCTGCGCGCCCTGCGCCTGCACCGGGAGACCGGCGGTGCTCCCGCGGGCGGCGCGGAGGGGTCCGTCGACGCGGCACGCGCCCTGCGCCGCTCGGCCCGCCGCATCAGCGGCAGCCTGCACACCTTCCGCCCCCTGCTCGACTCCGACTGGTCGGAGGAGATGCGCCCGGAACTGGCCTGGCTGTCCGGCACCCTTGGCCTGGAGCACGCCTACGAGGCCCGGCTGGAACGGCTGTTGCTCGCGCTGCACCGGCTGTCCGGCTCGGCCGCGCTGCCCGCGCAGCCGGTCGGCGCGGTGGCCGTCGGCCCCGCCGACGCGGCCGTGGGCTCGCGTACCGGGACGGTCCGGCCGCGCGCCCTGGCAGCGGACAGCGCCGGTGGCCCGGCCAGGCCCGCGCCGGTCCCGGAACGCGGCAGCCTCACCGTGGGCGCGGCCAAGGCGGGCGCCCTGCTGGAACGCCAGCTCACCCTGGCCCGGACCCGGGCGCACTCCACGGCGCTCCAGGCGCTCGGCTCCTCCCGCTTCCACGCCGTCGCGGACCGGGTCGCCGTACTCGCCAGCGAGGTGCCCCTCACCCCCGCCGCCCCCACCACCGGGCTGCGACCCCTCGCCGCCGCGGCGCAGGAACGCCTCACGGACGCCGTCGCCGCCCTGCCCCTGGTCACCGCGGGCCACCCCTACAACGCGGAGGCCCTGGTCCACGGCCTGTCCCCGGACCCGTCCCCGCACCCCCAGGACGGCCCCTGGCACCAGGTCCGCCTGCTGCTGCGCCTGCACCGCTACGCCAGGGAGGTGCTGTGCGCCGCGGCCGGCGCCTCCCCGCTCGAACGCAGCCGGGAGTTCCCGGGAGCACCCGTGGACGTACGGCTGCTGGCGGCGGCGCAGGCCCTGAACCGGCACCGGGACGCCTCGGAGGCCGCCGCGGCGGCCGCGCAGGCGGCGCGCACCCCCCGCATCGCACCCGCGACGGCGTACGCGCTCGGCGTGCTCCACGCCGACCAGCGGCACGAGGTGGAGGCGGCCCGGTTCGCTTTCCAGCAGGCCTGGCGGCAGCAGGCCGTGGGCGCGCCCTGACCCGACGAGGCCGTGGGTGCGCCCTGAGCCCACGAGGAGGCGGCGTGAACGACACTGCGGTCCTGGCGGCGGGCTGTGTGCTCTGGCGCCGCTCGCCGGTCACCGGTGACCTGGAGGTCTGCCTGGTCCACCGGCCCAAGTACGACGACTGGTCCCACCCCAAGGGCAAACTCAAGCGGGACGAGGAGGCGCTCGCGGGCGCGCTGCGCGAGGTCGCGGAGGAGACCGGGTACGCCTCGGATCCGGGCGGCGAGCTGCCGACCCTGCGCTATCCGGCCAATGGCCGGCCCAAGCAGGTGCGGTACTGGGCGGCAGAGGCGGTTTCCGGCCACTTCACGCCGAACGACGAGGTGGACCGGATCCTGTGGCTCTCCCCCGCCGCGGCCCGCGACCGGCTCACCCAGCCGCGCGACCGGGACCTGCTGGACGCCTTCCTCCGGCCGTCCGGACAGCCGCGGCGGGCCTGAGCCCCGTCATTCCGTCGTGTGCCCCGCCGCGTCCGCGCGGGCCTGGCTGCGCGCCCGGCGGGCGGGACCGCGCCAGCCACAGCTGCATCGGGCCACGCTGAAGCGGCCCTGTTCGGTCGTCGTCGTGAGGTGTTCCCGCCCGGATCGGGCAGGTTCCGGCCCGTCCTGCTGTGCCCCGGTGACTGCCACACCGAGAACGTTACCCACCGCGCCGGCACCGCCCCCCTGGGGCCCCCGCCCGGCCGGCCGGCCCGCCGGCACCTCCCGGAGGCGCGTGACGGCGCCCCCTACCCGTCGTTAACCGAACGACAGGGATCCCATGGCGGACGACCGGCTGGGGGTAGCGGGCGATGGATCTGCGGCAGCACAGGCGCGCGGGCAGGACGGTCCTCGCGGTGGGCATCATGCTCGGCCTCGGCGGAGGTGCCGCCGGCTGTACCGGCAGCAGCGCCGCCGCCGACGACGTCAAGGGCGTGGACGACCCCGTCGCCGCCCTGCACCGGGCCGCCGACGCGTTGCGCGACGCGGGCACCTCCAAGGCCGGCACGTCGATGGAGATGGCCACGGGCGGCACCCGGGTCACCATCCGCGGCAAGGGCGTCTACGACTACCGGCACCGGCTCGGCCGGCTGACCGTCGTCCTGCCCGAGGACCCCACGGGGGCCTCCGAGTACCGGCCGATCACCGAGCTGCTCGCCCCGGGCGCCCTGTTCATGAAGAACCGGGGCGCGGGCGTGCCCGCCGACAAGTGGGTCCGGGTGGAGACCGCGACGCTGTCCGACGGCAACCTGGTCACGGGCGGCGCGACCGACCCGTACGTGGCGGCGGAGGTGCTGCGCGGGACGCGTACGGCGACCTACCTCGGCAGGACCGAGGTGGGCGGCACCGCGGTCCGGCACTTCCGGGGGACGGCGGATCTGAACCAGGCCGCGCGGTACGCCTCCGCCGAGGACCGGGCGCCCCTCGCGGCGGCGGCGAAGGGGTTCGCCATGGCCGAGGTGGTTTTCGACGCCTACCTGGACGACCAGGGCCGCGTCCGCAAGCTCAGGCAGCGCTTCAGCTTCGTCAACGGCCGCAGGAAGACCGCCGTGGCGGTCGCCTCCACCACCCTCCTGTACGGCTTCGGCGTCCCCGTGGACGTCAGGCTGCCGCGCCCGGGCGACATCTACGCGGGCCGGATCGCCGAGAACGAGCCACCCCACTAGTCCGGTGCGTCACCCCTGAAGTAGCCCGTCCGTGCCATGCGCGGTGTGTAGAGCCCTGCCTACCCTAGGAAGTCATGGCGGCGTAGAAGAGGTGAGGCGGGTGGCCCCGGTCGGCGGTACGGCGGTGCAGGACCACGTGGCCCTCGCCGAGATCGAGCTGTGCGGGGAGCTGATCATCGCGGCCTCCGCGGCCGAGGAGCGGCTCAGCCTGGAGAGCATCGACGAGGTGCTGCGGGTGGCCGAGGAACGCGCGTCGGCCCAGGTCTGAAGCGCCGGACGCCCAGCGGCACGGCTCAAGGACGCAGGCCGTGAGCGCGTGACCAGGGCGCAGGAGACGCACGCGTGCCCAGGGCGCAGAAGGCTGGCGGCTCGGGCGCGCGGCTCAGGTGCGCAGGAGGCGGCCGATCGCCTTCGTCGCCTCGTCCACCTTCGCGTCGATCTCGTCACCGCCCTTGACGGCCGCGTCCGCGACGCAGTGCCGCAGGTGCTCCTCCAGCAGCTGCAGCGCGAAGGACTGCAGGGCCTTGGTGGAAGCGGAGACCTGCGTCAGTATGTCGATGCAGTACGTGTCCTCCTCGACCATCCGCTGCAGACCGCGGATCTGGCCCTCGATCCGGCGCAGCCGCTTGAGGTGCTCGTCCTTCTGCTTGTGGTAGCCGTGCGTGGCGCCGGCCTCGGTCGTCGTCATCGCGGGCCTCCGTCTTCGGACAAGCTGCGGATACATACCCCTACAGGGTATATGGTAACGAATTTTGCCGGGTAGGGGCCCCCTGGGACGCCCCCGTGATGATCACTCTGCCTGATGGGCGACACTGGAGGACGGCCCGATAGCCGTGGCCGGATGATGCGCCTAGCATCAGCCTGACCGAAAACCGAAGCACCCCGAGGACCCCACGTGCGCTTTCGTCTGACCCCCAGGGAGACGAGCTTCTACGACATGTTCGCCGCCTCTGCGGACAACATCGTCACCGGCTCGAAGCTCCTGATGGAACTGCTCGGGGCGGACGCCTCCGGCCGGGCCGAGATCGCAGAGCGTATGCGGGCCGCGGAACACGCCGGTGACGACGCCACCCACGCGATCTTCCACCAGTTGAACTCCTCGTTCATCACGCCGTTCGACCGCGAGGACATCTACACCCTCGCCGGCTCCCTCGACGACATCATGGACTTCATGGAGGAGGCCGTCGACCTGGTCGTCCTCTACAACGTCGAGGAACTGCCGAAGGGCGTCGAGCAGCAGATCGAGGTGCTGGCCCGCGCCGCCGAGCTGACGGCCGAGGCCATGCCGAACCTCCGGACGCTGAACAACCTCACCGAGTACTGGATCGAGATCAACCGGCTGGAGAACCAGGCGGACCAGATCCACCGCAAGCTGCTCGCCCACCTCTTCAACGGCAAGTACGACGCGATCGAGGTGCTCAAGCTCAAGCAGATCGTGGACGTCCTGGAAGAGGCGGCGGACGCGTTCGAACACGTGGCGAACACGGTGGAGACCATCGCCGTCAAGGAGTCCTGAGGCGTCGATGGACACCTTCGCTCTGATCGTGACCATCGCGGTCGCGCTCTTCTTCACCTACACCAACGGTTTCCACGACTCCGCGAACGCGATCGCGACCTCGGTGTCGACGCGGGCGCTGACCCCGCGGGCCGCCCTCGCCATGGCGGCCGTGATGAACCTCGCCGGTGCCTTCTTCGGCTCCGGCGTCGCCAAGACGGTCAGCGAGGGCCTGATCGCGACGCCCCAGGGGGCGAAGGGGCTGGGCGTCCTCTTCGCCGCCCTGGTGGGCGCGATCGTCTGGAACCTCGTCACCTGGTACTTCGGCCTGCCCTCCTCGTCCTCCCACGCCCTGTTCGGCGGCATGGTGGGGGCGGCGCTGGCGGGCGGCACGGACGTGATCTGGAACGGCGTCCTCGACAAGATCGTCATCCCGATGTTCCTGTCGCCGGTCGTGGGCCTGATCGTCGGCTACCTGGTCATGACGGCGATCATGTGGCTGTTCCGCCGGTCCAACCCGCACAAGGCCAAGCGGGGATTCCGCATCGCGCAGACCGTCTCGGCGGCCGCGATGGCGCTCGGTCACGGTCTGCAGGACGCCCAGAAGACCATGGGTGTCGTGGTGCTGGCGCTGGTCATCTCCGGCCATGAGTCGTTCGGCGACCCGATCCCGATCTGGGTCAAGATCGTCTGTGCGGTGATGCTGTCCCTGGGCACGTACGCCGGTGGCTGGCGGATCATGCGCACCCTGGGCCGCAAGATCATCGAGCTGGACCCGCCGCAGGGGTTCGCGGCCGAGGCGACGGGCGCGTCGATCATGTTCACGACCGCGTTCCTCTTCAAGGCGCCGATCTCCACGACCCATGTCATCACCTCGGCGATCATGGGCGTGGGCGCGACCAAGCGCGTGAACGCCGTGCGCTGGGGCGTGGCGAAGAACATCGTCCTCGGCTGGTTCATCACGATGCCGGCGGCGGGACTGGTCGCGGCGGCGGCCTTCGGCCTGGTCAACCTGACGGTCCTGTAACCGCGCCCCGCCCCCTGCCCGGCCCGTAAGCCGGGTGAGACCGAGGCCCGTTCCCTCTCCCCGGCCCGCCCGCCGGGCGAGACAGAGCCCGCCCCCCTGCCCGGCCCGTCCGCCGCGCGAAACAGAGCCCGCCCCCTGCCCGGCCCGTCGCGCGGGCGCGGGGGTGGTGCGGGAAGCGGTGCAGGCGGGGGCGGGGCCGCCGGGCACACGCGTGGGCCCGCCCCCGGAGACCGGGGGCGGGCCCTTTGCGTCCTCGCGGTGGCACCGCCATGCAGCACCGCGAGGGGTTCGGCGAGGCCGCCCGGCCGGGCCGGAGCGGCGGTGCCCGTCAGCCGAAGCGGCCGGAGATGTAGTCCTCCGTGGCCTGGACGGACGGGTTGGAGAAGATCCGCTCGGTGTCGTCGATCTCGATCAGGCGCCCGGGCTGGCCGACGGCCGACAGGTTGAAGAACGCCGTACGGTCCGAGACGCGCGCCGCCTGCTGCATGTTGTGCGTCACGATGACGATCGTGAAACGCTCCTTCAGCTCGCCGATCAGGTCCTCGATGGCGAGGGTCGAGATCGGGTCCAGGGCGGAGCAGGGCTCGTCCATCAGCAGCACCTTCGGCTCGACCGCGATGGCGCGGGCGATGCACAGACGCTGCTGCTGACCACCGGAGAGGCCGGAGCCCGGCTTGTTCAGGCGGTCCTTGACCTCGTTCCAGAGGTTGGCGCCCCGGAGCGACTTCTCGACGACCTCGTTCAGCTCGCTCTTGCGGTAGCCGCCGTTCAGGCGCAGGCCGGCCGCCACGTTGTCGAAGATCGACATCGTCGGGAACGGGTTCGGCCGCTGGAACACCATGCCGATCTCGCGCCGCACCGACACCGGGTCGATGCCGGCGCCGTACAGGTCCTCGTCGTCGAGCAGCACCTTGCCCTCGACGCGGCCACCGGGGGTGACCTCGTGCATACGGTTCAGCGTCCGCAGGAACGTCGACTTGCCGCAGCCGGACGGCCCGATGAAAGCCGTCACCGAGCGCGGCTCGACCGTCATCGAGATGTCCTCGATCGCCTTGTGGGAGCCGTAGTAGGCGGTGAGACCGCTTACGTCGATTCGCTTGGCCATGTCTACTTCACTTCCAGAAAAGTCTTGATCAGTCGCCGGGGTTGGCCGCGACTCAGCGACCGGTCTTCGGGGCCTTCCAGCGGGCGATGCCGCGGGCCACGAGGTTCAGGATCATCACGAAGGCGATCAGCGTCAGCGAGGCCGCCCAGGCCCGGTCGTACGCCGCTCCGGAACCCGCGCTGTTCGCGAACTGCTGGTAGATGTACAGCGGCAGCGACGCCTGCGCCCCCTCGAAGGGGTTGTTGTTGATGAACGGGTTGCCGAACACCAGCAGCAGCACCGGCGCGGTCTCGCCCGCGATACGCGCCACGGCCAGCATGACACCGGTGGTGATGCCGCCGATGGAGGTCGGCAGGACCACCTTCAGGATGGTGCGCCACTTGGGCACGCCCAGCGCCAGGGAGGCCTCACGCAGCTCGTTCGGGACGAGCTTGAGCATCTCCTCGGTGGAGCGGACGACGACGGGCATCATCAGGATGGCCAGGGCCAGCGCGCCGGCGAAGCCGGAGTATCCCGTCTTCAGGATCAGCATCAGGCTGAGGATGAACAGACCCGCGACGATCGAGGGGATACCGGTCATCACGTCGACGAAGAACGTCACGGACCTGGCGAGCCGGCCGCGCCCGTACTCCACGAGGTAGATCGCGGTGAGCACGCCGATCGGGGCGCCGACGGCAGTGGCGAGGCCGACCTGCTCCAGGCTGCCGATGATGGCGTGGTAGATGCCGCCGCCGGGCTCGGTGTCGGCGACGACGCCCATCGAGTGGCTCAGGAAGTAGAGGTCCAGGACCTTCACACCGCGCGCGACGGTCACCCAGATCAGGGAGACCAGCGGAACCACGGCGATCAGGAAGGCGACCCAGACGAAGCTGGTCGCGACCCGGTCCTTGGCCTGGCGGGTGCCCTCGACGCGCGCGGCGACGGCGTACGTGCCGAGGACGAACAGCACGGCGGCGATCAGACCCCACTGGATCCTGCTGTCCAGACCGGCGGCCAGCGAGATCCCGATGCCGAGGGCGACGGAACCGGCGGCGATCGCCCACGGCGACCACCTCGGCAGGCTGGCGCCGCGCAGGGTGCTCGGGGCCTGGTCGGTCAGGCTTGCGGTGCTCATGCGTTGGCCCCCGAGTACTCCGCGCGGCGGGCGATGATCAGCCGGGCGGCGCCGTTGACCACCAGAGTGATGACGAACAGGACGAGGCCGGAGGCGATGAGCGCGTCACGGCCGAACTCGTCCGCCTCGCTGAACTTGCTGGCGATGTTCTGGGCGAAGGTGCCGCCGCCCGGGTTGAGCAGGCTCGCCTGGATGTCGAAGGACGGGGAGAGCACGGTGGCCACGGCCATCGTCTCGCCGAGCGCACGGCCGAGGCCGAGCATGGAGGCGGAGATCACGCCGGAGCGCCCGAAGGGCAGCACCGACATGCGGATGACCTCCCAGCGCGTGGCGCCGAGGGCGAGGGCCGCCTCCTCGTGCATCTGCGGGACCTGGCGGAAGACCTCGCGGCTCACGTTGGTGATGATCGGCAGGATCATGATCGCGAGCAGGATGCCGACGGTGAGCATCGAGCGGGGCGCACCCTGGTCCCAGGAGAAGACGCCGGTCCAGCCGAAGAAGTCGTTGAGCCAGCCGTAGAGGCCGTTCATGTGGGGCACGAGGACGAGGGCGCCCCACAGGCCGTACACGATGGACGGCACGGCGGCGAGCAGGTCGATCACGTACGCGACGGGGGCGGCCATGCGGCGCGGTGCGTAGTGCGTGATGAACAGCGCGATGGAGACCGCGATCGGGACCGCGATGACCATGGCGATCACCGAGGAGACGACCGTGCCGAAGGCCAGGACCGCGATGCCGAAGGTCGGCGGGATGAGGTTGGTGTTCCACTCGAAAGCGGTGAGGAAGTTGCCGTGGTCCTTGCTGATCGCGAGGGACGCGCGATAGGCGAGGAAGACCGCGATCGCGGCCATGATCAGCAGTAGCAGGATGCCCGAGCCACGGGACAGGCCCAGGAAGATGCGGTCGCCGGGGCGGCCTGCGCCGCGCTTGGCCGCGGTGGGCTGGTGTGGCGTGGGCGGAGGAGCGTCAGTCGTCGTCGATATGTCCATCGGGTTCTCCGGTCTGCGGAGCCGTGCCCGGTAGGGCGCAGGGCTCGTGGCGGCGGTGCACCGGACGGTGCGGCCCGGCCCCTGTCGGGACGGGCCGCACTCACGGATTCAGGTCAGCTCAGGCCGTCGATGGTGGAACGGACCTTGGTGACGATCTCGTCGGGCACGGGCGCATAGCCGATGCTCGGCAGGACCTTCTGGCCGTCCTCGCTGGCGATGTAGCGCAGGAAGGACTTGGTGGCCGCCAGGGTGTCGGACTTGTTGCCCTTGTCACAGACGATCTCGTAGGTGACCAGGGTGATCGGGTAGGCGCCCTCGGCCTTGGTCTTGTAGTCCAGCTTCAGGGCGAGGTCCTTGCCGGTGCCGACGACCTTCGCGGCGGCGATGTCGGCGGTGGCGCTCTGCGAGCTGGGCGCGACCGGCTTGCTGGCACCGGTGTCGACGGAGACGGCCTTGATGCCGTCCTTGACGTAGGACAGCTCGAAGTAGCCGATGGCGCCGGCGGTCTGCTTCACCTGCTGGGCCACACCCGCGGACTGCGGAGCGGACTGGCCGCCCTTGGCCTGCCAGGCCTTGCCGCCGGAGTACTTCCAGTCGCCCGGGGCGGTGGCGATCAGGTACTTGGTGAAGTTGTCCGTGGTGCCGGACTCGTCCGAGCGGTGGAACGCCTGGATCTTGAGGTCGGGGAGCTTCACGCCCTTGTTCAGCGCGGCGATCGCCGGGTCGTTCCACTTGGTGATCTTGCTGTCGAAGATCTTGGCGAGCGTCCGGGCGTCCAGGACCAGGTTGTCGACACCCGGGACGTTGTAACCGAGGGCGATCGGGCCGCCGACCATCGGGAGGTCGATGCCCTGGCCGCCCTTGCAGACCTTCTTGGAGGCGGTGACCTCTTCGGGCTTGAGCGCCGAGTCCGAGCCGGCGAAGGCGACCTGGCCCTGGGTGAACGCGGTCACACCGGCGCCGGAGCCGCCGCCCTTGTAGTTGATCTGCACGCCACAGGCCTGGGAGAAGTTCTTCACCCAGGCGTCGATCGCGTTCTTCTGCGCGGAGGAGCCGTCTGCGAGGAGCTGGCCCTTGGCGTCGTCACACTTGATCGCGCCCGCGCCGGCGACGGTGGACGGGTTGCCCGACGCCTTGCTTCCGCCACCGTTGTCGTCGGAGCCGCACGCCGTCAGGGCCAGGGCGCCGGAGACGGCGATCGCACCGAGGGTGACGGCGCGCAGCCGGTTCTTGCGCTGAAGCTTCACTTTCGGGGGTTCCTTCCAGGAGCCGCCGCGTCGGCGGCGTGCGAGCTAGTGAGTGCGTGAGCGCATCCATCGCCGCGCTCCGCACCTGGTACGGCCGAAATTAGGCAGAACAGGTGAAGCCGCCGATGGTCGGAAGTGAACGCAGGGTGAACCCCTGCCGTCGGCCTGATGAGGTCACGGAATGCTTACGGGGAGAGCACGCAGAGGTTCCGACGAACGGGCCACCCGGACGCGCTTTCGACGCTCGTCACCCGTTCGGCGGAACCCCGAAGGACACGGCGTCGTCTCGTTCCACGGAGAGCCGAGGAAAGGCGACGGACATGGAACGGCGTACGTTCATCTCGGGCGGCGCGGCCGCCCTGGCGACGACCGCACTGACCGCGTGCGGTACGGGCGGCGGTCCCGCGGCGGCGCACACCGGTGCGGCGCCGCGCTCATCGTCCCTCACCTCGCTGAAGACCACCAGCGCGGCCGCCGCGGCGAACTGGGCGGCCCTCGCCCGCGACCTGGACGGCTCCCTGCTGCGCCCCGGAGACACCTCCTGGACGACGGCCCACCAGCTGTACAACACCCGCTTCGACGGCCTCAGGCCCGCCGCGGTGGCCTACGCCGCGCACACCGCCGACATCCGTACCACCCTGGCGTACGCCCGCGCGCACGGTATCCGGGTGTCGATACGCAACGGCGGCCACTCCTACGCCGGCTACTCCTCCGGCGACAACCGCCTGATCATCGACGTGTCCAGGCTGAACCGGATCCGGGTGAGCGGCGGGCAGGCGGTCGTGGGCGCCGGCTCCAAGCTGATCGACGTCTACCGGGCGCTGGCCGCCAAGGGCGTGACCATACCCGCGGGCTCCTGCCCCACCGTCGGCGTCTCCGGCCTGGTGCTCGGCGGCGGCCACGGCGTCGTCTCCCGCGCCTACGGCCTGACCTGCGACAACCTCACCCAGGCCACCCTGATCACGGCCGACGGCACCCAGGTGACCGCCGACGCGAGTCACCACTCCGACCTGTTCTGGGCGCTGCGCGGCGCCGGCAACGGCAACTTCGGCGTCGTCACCGAACTGCACTTCAGGACCCATCCGGCGCCCCAGGCCGTGACCGCCTACCTGACCTGGCCCTGGTCCAGGGCCGCCCAGGTGCTCAAGGCCTGGCAGGAGTGGGGCCCGAGCCAGCCCGACGAGATCTGGTCCTCGCTCCACCTGGCCTGCTCACCGGGCCGCACCCCGACCATCTCGGTCTCCTGCTTCTCCCTCGGCACCTACGGCGAACTGCAGAACGCCGTTGACCGCCTGGCCCACAAGGCCGGCGCGAACGCCTCCTCGGTCTCCCTGCACCGCCGCGGCTACGAGGACGCGATGGAGATCTACGCCGGCTGCTCCTCCTTCTCCACCGACGCCCAGTGCCATCTGCCCGGGTCCACCCCGGGCCGCTCGGCGCAGGGCAGGCTGGGCCGCGAGACCTACGCGGCGCGCTCGGACTTCTTCGACCGCTCACTGTCCGCCGCGGGCATCCAGACGGTGCTGAAGCAGATCGGCGCGGTGCGCGGCGGCGCCGGCAGCATCGCGTTCACGGCGCTCGGCGGCGCCGTCAACCGGGTCTCCCCGACCGCGACCGCGTTCGTCCACCGCCGCTCCCGGATGCTGACCCAGTACATCGCCTCGTGGGGCGCGGGCGCCTCCGGCGGCACCGCCCAGTCCTGGCTCACCTCGGCCCACAACGCCATGAAGCCGTACGCCTCCGGTGCCGCCTACCAGAACTACACGGACCCGACGCTGACGAACTGGCGCACGGCGTACTACGGGGACGCGGCGGCCCGGCTGGCCGAGGTGAAGAAGCAGTACGACCCGCAGCGCTTCTTCTCCTACGCACAGGGGCTGTAGCGCTCCCTACGCCGCGAGGTCGCGTTCCTCGGTCTCGAGGGACGTGCGGGCGCCGGGCAGCAGGGAGTCCGGCCGGTCGGCCGCCACCGGCCGGCGCCGCACGAGCCGGCCGGCCCGCGGCGAACGCTCCACGGCCCGCAGCAGCGGGGTGAGCAGCGCCATGGCCGGCGGGGACAGCAGCAGCACGACCGCGGTGCCCAGCGCGAAGCCGCCGACGACGTCCGTGGGGTAGTGCACGCCCATGTAGACCCGGCAGAAGCCCTCCAGCAGGGCCAGGCCGATGCCGGCGAGGCCGAACTTCCGGTGGGCGACGAAGAGTCCGACGCCCAGCGCCATGGTGATGGTGGCGTGGTCGCTGACGAAGGAGAAGTCGCTCTTGCCGGAGACCAGGACGTCCAGGCCCTGGTGGTCGACGAAGGGGCGGGGCCGTTCGACGAAGCCCCTTATCGGGACGTTCACCAGGACCGCGAGACCGGCCGCGAGCGGCGCCCACACCAGCGCGGCCACCGAGGGCGCCGCGTCCTCGCCGCCCCGGCGCCGCACGGACCACCAGCACCACAGGATCAGCAGCACCATCGCGAGCAGCAGGCCGTACTCGCCCACGAACTCCATGCCCCGGTCGAACCAGTGCGGGGCGTCCTTGGCCAGGCCGTTGATGTCGTAGAGCAGGTCGACGTCGGGGTTCGATCCGGATTCGGCGAGTACAGCCATGGTGCTGTGGCCCCTTCGTCGTCTTCCCGGACGCACTGCGCGTGCGTCGCTGCCGCCCCCCGTGGTGCGTAGATCCGCTTCCGCTGCACTGTCCGACGTCCGCTCGGCTACGTCAACAGGAACGCACAGCCACCGTCAATACGTTCCACTCTCCACTGAATGATCACGCAGACGTTATCGAAGAGAAATCCATCAGCGCAGCTCAGGGGGCAGGTTCACGCTTGGTTCAGATGGTTGTGGGGAGTGCTTTCGCGCCATCTTCCGTCACCCGGGTGGCCCCGAAGTAGTCGGGGGTGTCGATCGGGTCGAACCGGATCACGGCACCCGTCCGCGGGGCGTCGATCATGTACCCGCCGCCGACGTACATGCCCACGTGCCGGATGGCCCGCGAGTCGGTGAGGTCGTCGGAGAAGAACACCAGGTCCCCGGGGAGCAGTTGGTCCCGCGAGGGGTGCGGCCCCGCGTTGTACTGGTCGTTGGCCACCCGGGGCAGGGTGATGCCCACCGTCTCGTACGCGGCCTTGGTCAGCCCCGAGCAGTCGAAGCGTCCGCCCTGGTCAGCGGTGCCGTTGCCGCCCCACAGGTAGGGGGTGCCGAGCTTGCTCTGGGCGAACCCGATGGCGGCCGCCGCCTGCCGGGTGGGGTCGATCCGGCTGACCGGAGCGGCGAAGCTCTTCTCCAGGCTGCGGATCCGCTGGACGTAGTTCCGCGTCTCGCTGATGGACGGGACCCCGCCCGCCCTTATGACCCGGTAGGCGCCCGCGTTGTAGGCGGCCAGCATGTTGTCGGAGGTGTTCCCGGGCACGTCCTTCACGTACTTGGCGAGCTCGCAGTCGTACGAGGCGGCCGATGGAATCGCGTCATTCGGGTCCCAGATGTCGCGCCTGCCGTCGCCGTTGCCGTCGATGCCGTGCGTCGCCCAGGTGCTCGGGATGAACTGCGCGATGCCGCGTGCGTCGGCCGGGCTGACGACGGTCGGGTTCCAGCCGCTCTCCTGGTACAGCTGCGCGGCGAGCAACGCGGGGCTGAGCGCCGGGCACAGGTTCCCCCACCGCTGCACGAGCTGGTGGTAGGCGGCCGGCACCGCTCCCTGGGCGAGCCCGCGGCCGCCCGCGGTCACCCCGTTGACCAGGTTGCCGGCGACGACGTACACCCCGACGACGAGCAGCATGACGAAGCCCATGCCGAGCCCGACCGCCGCCCCACCGAACACCCATACCTTGCGCACGGTTCAACTTTGCCCCATGCGGGCGCGGTTCAAGGCCATTGCGGAGCGAAGTGGCGTCATTTAGCCGACCGGGACCGGACATGACGCCGTCTCAGGGGCCGTCCGCCGCCTCCCGGTACAGCCGGGCCGCCTCGCTCCCCAGCACCACGCTGTAGGAGACGTCGGCGGTGGCGCCGCCCTGCTCGTGGCCGCCGAGGACGCCGACGACCTGGCCGTCGCCGTTCACCCAGGGGCTGCCGCTGGTGCCGCTGGTGAACTCGGGGCAGTCGATGCGCTGCTGGGTGCGGCTGTGCGATGTCGGCCTGTTGGTGCAGCGGACGGGGACCTCGCGGTCGTCCGGGTAGCCGGTGACGGTCACCGCGGTGGCACCGGTGGCCACCCCGGTCGCGAACCGCTCGGCCCCGACGACCTCCTCGACGGGCCGCCCGTCCGGGCCGGCGACCGTGGCGAAGGCGAGGTCGCTGTCCTCGTCCCGGTCCTGGCCCTCGGCCCACCCGGCGGGCAGGAAGCGCCTCGTGACCCTCCACACCCCGTACGGCGCCCGTCCGTCGCGGTAGCCCGGCACGAACAGCAGGTCGCCGCCGGCACCGGCCACGCAGTGCGCGGCGGTGACGATGAGATCGCCCCGGCGGCTGTGCACCACCGAGGCGGTGCAGAAGTGACCGCCGGCCAGGCTGTCCTCGCGGTCGGCCCCGAAGAGCGCGCCGACCCGCACGGCATGCCGGTTCGCCACGGCGTCGGCGGTCACCCCGAGGGGACCCGGTCCGTCGGAGGCGGCGGCCACGGACGCCGAGGTCAGGGCGAGCATCACCACGGCCCCGAGCAGCGCGGGTCGCGAGGTGGCCGGTCCGCTTGAGATGCGTGAGGTGCGCTTCATCAGGCCCCACTCTTTCCCGCAAAGGTGAGAAACCCGCTCCGACTTCACTGAGATTTTCCTGTGGACCACCACTGGTCCGCCACCGCAGCGGCCGAACGCGTGTCCCGGCACCCGGAATCGCCACACGGTGTCACCGCCCCACCGTCACGGCGCGGGCGTTGCCACACCTGGCGTCACGGCAGCCGGTGTCACGGCAGCCGGTGTCGCCACACCTAGCGTCACGGCAGCCGACGTCGCCACACCTGCGTCACGGCAGCCGGTGTCACGGCGCGCGGGTCGCCACGCCCGGCGTCGTCACGCCCGGCGTCGTCACGCCCGGTCTCGCCACCCCTGGCGTCACGGCGCGGGCGTCGCCACACCCGGCGTCACCCCGCCCGGCAACACCGCCCCCACCATCACGGCGCGGGCGTCGTCACGCCCGGCGTCGCCACACCCGGTCTCGCCACCCCTGGCGTCACGGCGCGGGCGTCGTCACGCCCGGCGTCGCCACACCCGGTCTCGCCACCCCTGGCGTCACGGCGCGGGCGTCGCCACACCCGGCGCGGCACCCGGCGTCACGGCAGCCGGTGTCACCGCTCCCGGCGTCGCCGCCTGGGGCGCCGGCAGGCTCCACTCGATGCCCGTCAGCTCCTCCGACAGCGTCCACAGGCGCCGGGCCGCCTCCGGGTCGCTCGCCGCCGCGCTGCGGCCGACCAGGGCCGGGGAGCCGCGCATCTCGCCTAGGCCGTCGGGGCCGACGTAGGCCGCCCCGGGCAGGTCCTGGGTCGCCGCGTAGAGCGTGGGCAGGGCGCCGGCCCCCTCGTCCTGGGCGAAGAGCTTGTTGCCGGCCACCATGAAGGCCCTGACCAGCGGGTTCGCCGTACCTCTCTGCAGATTGGTGGCCGCGTAGCCGGGGTGGGCCGCCAGAGCCCGCACGGACGAGCCCACCCCGGCGAGCCGGCGCTGGAGTTCCAGGGTGAACAGCAGGTTGGCCAGCTTGGACTGGGCGTAGGCGCGGGTCGGGGAGTAGCGCCCGGTCAGGTTGACGTCGGCGAAGTGGATCACCCCGTCGCCGGCGCGGTGGAGACCGGAGGAGACCGTCACCACGCGATCGGTCACCCGGGGCAGCAGCAGGTTGGTCAGCGCGAAGTGCCCCAGGTGGTTGGTGCCGAACTGCATCTCGAAGCCCTGCTTCGTGCGCTGCTCGGGCAGCATCATCACGCCCGCGTTGTTGATCAGCACATCCAGCGGTCCCTCCCAGCCGGCGGCGAACTCGCGCACCGAGTCCAGGTCCGCCAGGTCCAGCCGGCGCACCTCGGTGCTGCCGGCGACCCGGGCCGCCGCGGCGGCGCCCCGCTTCGGATCCCGCACCGCGAACACCACGTGCGCCCCGGCCCCGGCCAGCGCCCGGGCGGCGGCGAACCCGATGCCGCTGTTGGCGCCGGTGATCACGGCCGTACGGCCGGTCAGGTCGGTCAGGTGGGTCGCGTTCCACTTGTCGCGCTCGCCGCGCGCTGCGGTCGTGTCAGCCATGCGCGCCAATGTAGGCATCGGCAACAATGCTGTCAACGACAACAATGATGTCGCCGCCAACAAAGCTGACGTCGACAACATGGAGATACGATGGCCCGCATGCCCACGAGCCGCCCCTACCACCACGGAGACCTGCGCGCCGCCCTCCTCAAGAGTGCCGAGCGCACGCTGCGCGACAAGGGCATCGGCGCACTCTCACTGCGCGAACTGGCGCGCGACCTCGGCGTGAGCCACGCCGCACCGGGCCGGCACTTCAAGGACAAGCAGGCCCTGATCGACGCCCTGGCGCTCGACGGGTACGAGCGCATGAACCACGCCCTGACCATCGCCGCCGAACCCCGGCACCAGTCCTTCGAGGAACGCATGACGGCGCTCGCCCGCGCCTACCTCGGCTTCGCCGTCGACAACCCCGAACTCCTCGAGCTGATGTTCGCGCGCAAGCACGACCCGGACAGCTCCGCCCAGCTCGCGACGGCGGTCGACCAGTCCCTCGGCTCCATCACCCGCCTGATCTCGGACGCCCAGGAGCGCGGCGAGATCGTCCGGGGCGACCCCGAGCGCATCACCACCGTCGCCGCCGCGAGCCTGCACGGCCTGGCCGCCCTCATCGCCAGTTGCGCCCTCGACGCGGAGGAGGCCCTGGCCGGCCTGGACGAACACGTCCACCTGCTGCTGCACGGCCTCAAGCCCCGCTGACGGCGGCTCACCGCACCCGCACGCCTGGCCCGTTCCCCACTCCACCGCCCGTGAGAACATCGTCTCGACGCCTCACCCGACCGGCCGTCAGAACCAGCGCCCGGCCATAAGAGGGGTCAACGACAGAACCACACGACAGGTTCCGGTCGGACCTCGTTGCCCGGGGTTACCTGCCGTGATACACAGAGTGACCGAACGCGCCATTCGTACGAAACCCGCCAGTCAATGACGTCAAGTCGACATACGTTGGCGACGTTGTCGGCGACAATGAGGCCTGACCTCTGCACTCCGCAGGGGCGCTCGCGGAACTACCCACCAGGGGCGGTGACTTACATGCTCTTTGCGGCCGACAAGGGAGACATCAACACCATCATCGGCGGGATCGCTCCGGACTGGGGCCCCTTCGGCAGCCTGGGCAACGAGGCCAAGGTGATGATCGAGGTGGTCATGGCCGTGGCCATCCTCCTCTGCCTCGGCATCGCGGTATGGGGTGCGGCCAAACAGCGGATCGGCGCGACGGCCCTGCGTGACACGTTCAGCGCGGAACAGGGCAAGGGGCTCATCATCGCCGGCCTCACCGGCGTCTTCATCATCGGCTCCCTCGGCACCCTGTTCACCATCGTGTACGGCATGGCGGTCTGACGCACCTTCCGCTCCCCTCCTCCCCACCCACCCGTCGTGCCCACCGGCTGAGGTTGCGTTTCCCTGATGTCGAGTCACCACACCGCGCCCGCGCGGCAACCAGCACGGCTACCGTCGTACGTCTACGAGGTGGAGGGGGCGGACGCGGCATGAGTCCCGGAGACGAGCAGGGCTACACCGACTACGGCGACACGGGCCACACCAGAACCCGCCTGCCCGAGGGCGACCCCTACGGCGGCGCCCCCCGCCGCCCCGCCCGCCGCTCCTCCCCCCGAAGCCTGGTCACGGTGGTCGGCGTCGTCGTCCTCCTCATCGCCGCCATCGCGTTGGCAAACAGAAACACCGACAAACCGGCCGACCGCGCCACGACCAAGGGCTCCCAGCCCCAGACCTCACCAACAGCACCGTCCGGCACCCGCCCGGTGGGGACGAAGTCCACCGGGGTGCCGATCGGTTTCGCCCAGACCGCGCAGGGAGCGCAGTCGGCAGCCTCCAACTACGCTGTGGCACTGGGTTCGACGAGCATGTTCCAGAAAGACAGCCGCCACGCACTGCTGAGCCTTCTTTACACCTCAGAAGCCGCGGCTCGTCTCCAGGGAGCAATGGACCAGGCCTACTCGGCCGAGTTCCTCGCCACGATGGGCCTCGACACCTCGGGCAACCCACCGAGCGGCAGTACGTTCGTCTCCCGGGTGACCCCGGTCGGCACGACCGTGCTGCAGTACACGGACAGCAGGGCCAAGATCGCAGTCTGGTACGTAGGTCTCATCGGCATGGCCGGCAACACATCGACCGACCCCGTCACCTCCTCGTGGAAGACATGGACGTTCGACCTGACGTGGTCGGACGGCGATTGGAAGATCGTCTCCGATACGCAGAAGGACGGCCCCGCCCCGGTGCCCGGTGACGACAAGGCCGCCACCTCCGACGAGATCAACAAGGCCATCGAAGGGTACGGAGGGTTCACGTATGCCCGGTAGCTCCCAACGTGCGCTCAGGCTCGCCGGAGTGGTGGCCTCCGTACAGGCCACGGCCGTGCTGCTCGCCACCCGCGCCTTCGCCGCCCCTTCGCCCACACCCACGCCTTCCGGCAGCCCGTCAGCCTCACCGTCGACAGGCAAGTACAACTGCGGCGTCATCTCCGGCGAGGCCAAGAAGTACTGCGAGCGCGGCAACACCAGCCGGTCCGGCGGTGCCGTGGTCCCGGACACCTCCACCCTCGACCCACTGTCCTCTCTGGCCAAGGGCTGTGCCGAGGCCGCCGCGTGGACGGTGGACAAGCTGAGCAAGGCCGTGAAGGAGACCGCCAACGTCGACTTCACCAATGCCAAGTTCCTCCAGCAGTACGCCGTCGTGTTCGCCGCCTCCACGATCCTGACCCTGCTGCTGTGGCTGCTGGCCGTCGCCAAGCGAGCCGTTCGCGGTGTGCCCCTCACCACCGCCATCTCCGAAGCCGTCGGCTTCCTCTGGCTCACCGTGCTGGCCTCCGCCTTCACCCCCCTGATCCTCTACACGGTCGTCTCGGCCACCGACGGCGTCACGGACGTCCTCGCGAAAGCCACCGGCGACCAGACCGACACCTTCTTCGGCACCTTCTCCGGCGCCCTCGGCAAGGGCACCGACATCGGCGGCGGACCGATCATGCTGATCGTCGTCTCCCTGGTCAGCATCCTCGCCGCCGGCATCCTCTGGCTGGAGCTCGTCATCCGCGCCGCCCTGCTCTACGTCGGCGCCCTCCTCGGCACCGTCGTCTACGCCGGACTCGTCGACAAGAACCTGTGGGGCCACGTACGCCGCTGGGCGGGGATCATGATCGCCGTCATCCTCGTCAAACCGGTCATCGTGATCGTGCTCGGCCTCGCCGGCGCCCTGTCCGGCGACAGCGGCCCCGACGCCTTCTCCGCCGTCGTCTCCGGCCTCGCCATCATCCTGCTCGCCATCTTCGCCAGCGCCATGATCTACCGCTTCGTCCCCGGCTTCGGCGACGAACTCGCCGGTTCCCGCAGCAACCGCATCATGCAGGGCGCCGAGGGCAAGGCCGCCGCCGTCATCAGCTCCCCCGCCACCCTCGTCGCCCAGGGCATCAAGACCCACAGCACCCGCGCCGACAACAACACCGGCGGCGGCCAGAGCAGCACGCCCCGCCCGGCCAACCCCGTCACCGGCGGCGTCGCCGCCCACAGCGGCCGCACCCCCGCCGGGGGCGGCGGAGCCGTCCCCTCCGCCGCACCCGCACCCCGCACGGCCAGCCCGATCAACACCCCGCACGCCGGCAACACCCGCAACAACCGCCCTGGAGGTGAAGGGCGTTGACGACCGAGTCCCACCTGTCCCATCCGGTCACGCCCCGCCGTACGTATCTGATCGGCCGCGCCCGGCCGAACGCGATCGTCGGCCGCAACCGCGAATCCGGCGAGATCGCCCTGATCATCGCCGGCGCGTTCCTCGGCATGATGTGCGGCCTCCTCGTCCCGGTCCTGTCCCTGCGCATCGTGCTGCTGACGGGCTTCCCGCTGCTCGCGCTCGCCGCGGTCTACGTGCCGTACAAGCGCCGCACCTTCTACCGGTGGTTCGAGATCAACCGCAGCTACAAGCGCACCCTCAAGCGCGGCGCCGGCTACCGGTCGAACGTCATGGAGGCCGGCACCCGGATCGACGGCCGGGAGGTCGAGATCGGACCGCCCCCGGGCATCGGCCGCATCAACTGGCTCGCCGCCCCCTTCGGCCCCGACGAGATCGCCGTACTGCTGCACGCCGACCGCAAGACCGTCACCGCCGCCATCGAGATCGAGGGCCCCGGCGTCGGCCTGCGCGACTCCGAGGACCAGGAAGCCCTCGTCGACCGCTTCGGCACCCTCCTCAAGCACGTGGCCAACGGCGACGGCTTCGTCACCCGGCTGCAGATGCTCGCCCGCACCCTGCCCGCCGACCCCGACGCACACGCCAAGGACGTCGGCCTGCGCGGCGACGACCGCGCCCCCGACTGGCTGCAGCAGTCCTACGACCAGCTGCAGTCCATGGTCTCCACCAGCAGCGAGCAGCACCGCGCCTACCTCGTCGCCTGCATGCACTACAACCGCGAACTGGCCGCCGAGGCGCAGGCCATGGCCCGCGCCGTGCGCGCGCACGGCGGCAAGGTCGACCGGGACGCCGGACTCGCCGTCGTGATGGCCCGCGAGCTGACCGACATCTGCTCACGGCTCCAGGAGGCCGACATCCGCGTACGCCAGCCGCTCGGCCAGGGGCGGCTGGCCTCACTGGTCCACTCCATGTACGACCCGGACCACCCCATCGACCACATCCAGGCGATGACCAAGCGCAACGCCTGGCCGGCCGAGCTGGACGCCACGGAGCCCACCTACCTCCAGGCCAAGACCCGCGAGTCCAGCACCCGCGCCCCCTGGTGCCACGCCACGGCCTGGGTGAAGGAATGGCCCATGACCCCGGTGGGGGTGAACTTCCTCGCCCCGCTCCTCGTCCACACGCCCGACGTCATCCGAACGGTCGCCGTGACGATGGATCTCGAGCCCACCGAGGTAGCCATCGAACGCATGCTGACCGAGAAGACCAACGACGAGGCCGAGGCCTCCCGCGCCGCCAAGATGAACCGGACCGTGGACCCGCGCGACATCGCCGCCCACAACCGGCTCGACCAGCGGGGCGAAGACCTCGCCAGCGGCGCGGCGGGCGTCAACCTCGTCGGCTACATCACCGTCTCGTCCCGCTCCCCCGAGGCCCTCGCCCGCGACAAGCGCACGATAAGGGCCTCCGCCGGCAAGTCGTACCTCAAGCTGGAGTGGTGCGATCGCGAGCACCACCGCGCCTTCGTGAACACACTTCCCTTCGCCACCGGCATCCGACGGTAGGGGCTGATTCACCGATGCGGGATCCGCTGTCCGTCCTCACAGAGGCCTTCACCTCCTTCCTCTTCGGGAAGGTGGAGACGACCCGGCTGCCGGTGCGCACCTCCACGGGCCAGGCCCAGGCCGTCTACCTGCCCACCGCCGCGCCGGGCCTCGGCGACTCCGGCGTCATCATCGGCCGCGAGGTCTACTCCGGAAAGGGCTACATCTACGACCCCTTCCAGCTCTACGGCCAGCAGCTCCCGGCCCCCCACTGGCTCGTCCTCGGCGAGTCCGGCAACGGCAAGTCGGCGCTGGAGAAGACGTACGTGCTGCGCCAGCTGCGGTTCAAGGACCGCCAGGTCGTCGTCCTGGACGCGCAGGGCGAGGACGGCGTCGGCGAGTGGAACCTGATCGCCGAGGAGCTGGGGATAACCCCCATCCGGCTCGACCCCACGGCCGCCCTGAACCACGGGATCCGGCTCAATCCGCTGGACCCCGCGATCACCACCACCGGCCAGCTCGCCCTGCTCCGGACCATCATCGAGGTGGCCATGGGCCACGGCCTCGACGAGCGCTCCGGCTTCGCCCTGAAGGTCGCCCACTCCTTCGTCAACGAGACGATCGTCGACCGCCAGCCCGTCCTCACCGACATCGTCGAGCAGCTACGGCACCCCGAGCCGGAGTCGGCCGAGGCGATGAACGTCGCCATAGACGACGTACGGGCCTGGGGACTCGACGTCGCCCTGGTGCTGGACCGGCTGGTCGACGGTGACCTGCGCGGCATGTTCGACGGCCCCACCACGGTCGGCATCGACCTGGACGCCCCGCTCATCGTCTTCGACCTGTCCCACATCGACCGCAACTCGATCGCCATGCCCATCCTCATGGCGATCGTCGGCGTGTGGCTGGAGCACACCTGGATCCGCCCCGACCGCAAGAAGCGCATCTTCCTGGTCGAAGAGGCCTGGCACATCATCAACAGCCCGTTCGTCGCCCAGCTCTTCCAGCGGCTGCTGAAGTTCGGGCGCCGGCTGGGCCTGTCCTTCGTCGCCGTCGTCCACCACCTGTCCGACGTGGTGGACGGTGCGGCGGCGAAGGAGGCCGCGGCGATCCTGAAAATGGCGTCGACCCGGACCATCTACGCCCAGAAGGCGGACGAGGCGCGGGCCACGGGCCGGGTGCTCGGCCTGCCCAGATGGGCGGTCGAGATCATCCCGACCCTCACCCCCGGCATCGCCGTCTGGGACGTCAACGGCAACGTCCAGGTGGTCAAACACCTGATCACCGAGACGGAACGCCCGCTGGTCTTCACCGACCGCGCGATGACCGAGTCCTCCGCCGAACTCGCGGCCGACGACGCCCTGCGCGCCGCCGAGCTGGAGGCCGAGCAACGGGCGGCGGCCTTCGTGGAGCAGCACCTGGGCGACTCCGAGTCGACGGTGGCGTAGGGGGACAGCGGTGGGACCGTACGCTCACGATCGCCGTGCCGACCGGCGGGAGGGCCAGGGCGGTGTTCCCGACGGCCTCCTGGTCGGGATACTGGCCTTCCTCCTCGGCATGACCCTGATGGTGTGGACGGCAACGGGCCTGGCCGCCCTTTTCGCGCACGGCAGCCTGCCCGACTCCGTCACGTTCACCCGCACGCCCTCGGCCATGCGCCACCTCATCGGCCGGCCGCACGACATCGCCGGCGCCTGGCCGGACACCCCGGCGTCCCAGCTGTCCGGCTGGGGGCTGTTCTGGGGCCTGTTCATCGGCCAGCTGATGATCCTGCTCGTCCTGACCCTGTTCGCGATGGGGGCACTGGCCCGGTGGCGCGCGGGCAAGGCCAGGCGCCGGACGGAGCGGGAGCGGACACCGGCACCGCCGCCCACGGCACCGGTCCGGCACCACGAGGTCCCTGTACCGCGCACGGAACCGGCTCTGGAGCCCAGGGCGCCGGCCGTGGAGCCGACAGCGGGGATCCCTGTGGAATCCCCGACACCGGCCTACGAACCGGCGCCACCGGCCCCCCTGGAAACCACCGCACCGGCCCTCGAGCCGACGGCACCGGCCCCTCTGGAGCCCACGGCACCGACCCTGCAACCGACGACGGCATCCCTGCCGCTGGAATCCGCCGCGCCGGCCCTCGAACCGACGACAGCGCTTCCCCTGGAACCCGCGGCACCGGTCCGGGAACGCATGGCACCGGCCCTGAACCCCGAGCCCGCGCTGCGCTACGGACCACCCGCGGCCCGCCGTTCCGCCGCGGCCCAGGCGATCCAGGACGCACAGGGCCCGGCCCTGGTGGTCACCTCGAACCCGGCCGTCTGGCAGGACACCAAGGACGCGAGGGCCAAGCTCGGCCCCACCCTCCTCTACGACCCGACCCATCTCTGCGACACCCCGGCCCGCCTCCACTGGTCCCCCACCAGCGGCTGCGAGGACAAGCAGACGGCCCTGCGCAGAGCGGCGGCCCTGCTCGCCCCCGTACAGCCCACCGCCAGGATCGACCAGGCGGTGGCCGACACGGCGACCACCCTGCTGCGCAGCTACCTCCACGCCGCGGCGCTGGACAACCGCACCGTCCGCCACGTCCACCGCTGGTCCCAGGGCACCCAGGTCCAGGACGCCGTACGCACCCTCCGCACGCACCATAAGGCCGCTCCCGGCGCCGCGGGAGAACTCGAGGCCGCGCTCACCGCGCACCCGGAACGACGTGACATGGCCCACGAGCTGACCAGCAGAGCGCTGTCCGCCCTGTCCACGGTCAACATCCGCGAGGCCTGCAACGCGAACCGAACCGATGCGCTCACCTTGGATTCCTTCGTCCACGAAGGGGGCACGCTTTATGTGGTCGGTGAATCCATCGAGGACCCCCGGAGCAACCCCGGCGCGATGCCGCTCCTGACGGCCCTCGTCTCCAGCGTGGTCGAGCACGGCCGGCGCATGGCCGAACGGTCATCCTCCGGTCGGCTCGACCCACCACTCACCCTGGTGCTGGACGACATCGCGGCCGTCGCCCCCTTCCCCGAGCTGCCGCAGCTCCTCACCACCGGCACCGCCCAGGGCCTGCCCGCCCTCGCCCTGCTCCGCTCCTGCGAACAGGCCCGCTCCCGCTGGCCACACCAGCACCTACCGGCCTGACGCCGCCGGGCCGGCCGCCACCGAACGAGCGACTACCGGTCCAGCGGCTCCAGAACCGCCAGCCACCGGTTGGGCGACCACCGGTCCAGCGGCTCAAGAGCCGGCAACCATCGGTCGAGCGACTGGAGACCCGTCGGCTCCAGGACCGGCGACCACCGAACGAGCGGCGGCCACCGGTCCAGCCGACGTCGTCTGGCGGCGGCGCCCGGAGCTACCGCTCCAGGACGAACTCCCGCTCCCGCTCCGCCACGTTCTTCGTGAACGACACCACCAGCCCGCTCGGCTCGAACCCGAGCTTGCGATACGCCCCCTGCGCCCGCGCGTTGTCCGCGTGCACGAAGAGCCGTACCCGCTCGGCGCCCTGCTTCCACGCCCAGCTCACACCGGCGTCGAACAGGGCCTTGATGAGTCCGTTCCCCCGGTGCTCGGGCCGCACGAACACGCCGACCACATGGCCCTGCCGGCGCTCGACCGGATGACCCGCCCAGTCCTTCGTCCCGGCCTCCTCGATGAGCACGGTGACGGTACCGGCCCACGTCCCGTCCGGCGCCTCGGCGATGATCTGACGCGCCGACTCCGAGCTCTCCCCGGATCCGATGGCCCGTTGCTGCCAGAACGTGTCCGGCTTCGCCACCGCGTCGTCGTACGTCTCCAGGAACGCGAGATGGGCGACCGGATCCCGCAAGGCGTCGAGGCGCAGGCGTCTCACTGCGGTCCAGTCGTCGGGACGGATCGCACGGACGACGTAGTCATCGCTGGCCGAGGTACTCATGCGGCCACGGTAGCCCGCACCCCCCGGTTGGATCACCCGTATATACGGGCCACTTGATACGGGTCACCTGTCAGTGGCGGGTCGTACCGTGCGGCCCGTGACCACACTTCCCGATCGCCCGGACGCCGCCCGGCCGCCGGGGCAGGACGCCTGAATACGGCGGACATTTCCTTCTGAACGCAGAAAACCCCCGCATCTTTCGATGCGGGGGTCTCCCTCAAATTTTGTTCGGCGGTGTCCTACTCTCCCACAGGGTCCCCCCTGCAGTACCATCGGCGCTGTAAGGCTTAGCTTCCGGGTTCGGAATGTAACCGGGCGTTTCCCTCACGCTATGACCACCGAAACACTATGAAACTGAACGCCGCACCACGCGTGGCAACGTGGGGCTATTCGTGGTTTCAGAACCAACACAGTGGACGCGAGCAACTGAGGACAAGCCCTCGGCCTATTAGTACCAGTCAACTCCACCGGTTACCCGGCTTCCATATCTGGCCTATCAAC